>CALLKY010000044.1 GCA_938083135.1 uncultured Alphaproteobacteria bacterium
AAGCCGCAAAGGCCCCGTTTCCGCTTCACCCGTCGCGTCCGTTGCCAAACTTCCACCCTGCAAAATCTAACTCATTAATACGGAAAGATTATCACGCCTCGCGGCACCGCCAAGCTAAATCTCATATGGGAAATGTGGGATGATGATGCTGCGCGCACGCCGCGTCTTGAAAACAGACATGGTTGTTGTGAACAAGCGTGGCGGCAATGGCGCGCTGGCAATGCAGTATTTCAGTTCGCGCCCGTCTGACGGCTACACCATCATGACCTTCACAAATGGTCATGCATTGACGATGGCTCTGGGCAAAAGCAAGCTCAAGCTTGAGGATATGCGCCCGATCGCGCGTGGCACCAATGATCCGCAGATCCTGATGGTGAACTGTAAAAAGTCCCCGTACAAAAACTCGGATGAATTCCTGGCAGGCGTGCGCAGCACAAAGCTGAAATTCGGCACAACGAATATTGGTGGCCTGGATCACATCACCGCGTATATCTTCGCCAAGCGCGCAGAGGCCATGCAACCGGCCATCGTGCCATTCAAAGGCGGCGGGGAATTGGCGACGCAGCTTGTTGCTGGCTCAATTGACGTTGGCGTCCTAAACCTTTCCGAAGCGTCTGCTCAAATTGAAGCGGGCGACATCTGCCCGATGGTCGTTCTGGCCGCAGATCGCATGGCACCAATCCCCGACGCCAAAACGGCGAAGGAAATGGGCGTGCCGGTAGAATTCGCGACCGTTCGTGGCTTCGTTACCCATTCTGGCGTGTCCGATGCGAACGCCGCTTATCTTGAGGATGGCCTGCTGAAAGCCATGGACCACAGTGTCTATCAGGCTTACCTCGGCGCATCTGGTCTCGACAAAACTTCGGTACTTGGGGCGGAAGCCTGGGGTGCGCAGATGAAGCAGCTGCTGTCGGACTTGATCCCGGCGGCGAAAGAAATGGGTCTGGTTAAGTAAGCCAGCCATTTCATGCTGTTGACGTTATGACCAATCTAAACGACAGCAACCGGGCGGCGGAAACGTCGCCCGGTACTGACGATGCTGAGGCTGGGCCAACACCCGGTCTTGGATGGGGGGATTATTGTGTCCCCGCTTTCATTTTTCTGTTCTGCGGCGTCATCTCATATGTTTCGACGACATTTGACGAAGCCTTGCCGCTGATCGTCGGGGAATCAATGCAGCCTCGGGTCTTTCCGATTTTTCTGATGGCGGTCATCGCCGTGCTGAATATCGGCTTGATCGTGCAAGTTCTGTCCAAACCGCCAAGCCGCCGTGACTGGGAGCCTTATCAGACCTGGGCCAGTGCTGTGTTGTTTGGGGTGTTCTATTTCCTCGCCACCTTTGTCGACATCATGATTGGCCTGATGGTCACCATGTTCGCGCTTTCGATCATCTGGGGTGAACGACGGGTTTGGGTTGCGGCGGTGCTTGCCATTGTCACGACAGCAATGATTTTCTTTAGCTTTGACCTGGTGCTCGAAGTCCGCTTCCCACGCGGCCTCTTCACCGATTGGTATTACGGGTAGGACAGGGGCATGTTCGCGGAAGCAACCGGCGCAATGTTCTCCGTCTTTGGGGATCCCTATTTGATGGGGCTGATCCTGGGGACGACAGTCATCGGCGTGATCATCGGCGCTCTACCCGGCCTTGGTGCCACGACGGGCGCAGCATTGCTGTTACCGTTCACGCTCACTATGGAGCCCGTGCCAGCCATCGCCGTGCTGACGACAATCTATGTTTCCGCCACATTTGCTGGTGCCATCACTGCGATTTTGATCAATACGCCCGGCACCGCCGCTGCCGCTGCCACCTGTTTGGACGGCTATCCGCTGGCGCAGCGCGGAGAGGCTGGGCGTGCGCTAGGCATCGCCGTTGTCGCGAGCACTATCGGCGGCATTTTCTCAATCATTGTGCTTGCGATTGCAGCACCAATGCTGGCGCGCGTCGCTTACGAGTTCCGACCGCCGGAATATTTCGCGCTCACTGTGTTCGGGCTATCAATGTTGGCATCGATCAGTGAAGGCGGTGCGATCAAGAACCTGATCGGCGGGCTTTTCGGCGTCTGGCTCGCCACAATCGGTGCCGATGCGATCACTGGCACCGAACGGTTTATGTTCGACAATTACGAGCTTTACGAAGGCTTGAATTTTATTCCCGTACTGGTTGGTATGTTTGCGCTAAGTGAGCTTCTGGTTCAGTCGAAATCCTTGAATACGGTGATGGAGCGCATCCCGATTAAAGCCGTGAAACTGCCATCTATGGCGGATTACAAGAAGATTTGGAAAGCCGTGTTGCGTTCCTGCGGCATCGGTACGTTCATCGGTATCCTACCGGCGGAGGGTGCCACCGTGGCTTCCATGATTGGCTATAGTGAGGCGAAGCGCTGGTCGAAAACGCCGGAAGAATTCGGCAAGGGCGCGGTTGAAGGTGTCGCGGGCGCAGAGGCTGCCAACAATGCCGCAACCGGTGGCGCCATGGTGCCAACCTTGGTGCTTGGCATTCCGGGGTCTGGAACGACGGCGGTAATTCTGGTCGGGCTGATGGTCCATGGCCTCCGCCCCGGCCCCCATCTCTTCACGGAGCAGATCGACAAGGTTTACTCAATCTTCGGTGCCATGCTGGTGGCGAACATTATGTTCTTCGCGCTTGGATTGTTCGCGGCGAAGCTATTTGCGCGGGTGACATTGGTGCCGCGCGGCATTCTTTGGCCGATTGTGTTCGCATTCAGCGTGCTCGGTGCCTATTCACTGGCGCAGTCGATGTTGGATGTCTACATCGCGCTGATCTTTGGGGTGATCGGCTACTTATTCCGCCGGTTCGGTTTTGCCGTGGCACCGGTCGCTATCGGGCTGATCCTTGGTGAGATGGTCGAAACGAACCTGCAGAACTCGCTCAAAATATTTGATGGCGACTGGACGCAGATTCTGGTTCAGCCCCTTGCTGCATTTTTCTTGATCTTGGCGGTGTTGGGTATTTCCCAACCCTATATCGTCAGCTATTTCAAGAAACGAAAGGCGCGGCGCGCCCAATCTTAGGAGACCCATCCATGGCCAACGAATCCGGCCCCCTCGCAGGTGTGCGCGCGATTGCATGCTCCACTGCCCAGGCTGGCACCGTGCCCTATATGCTAATGGCGGATTTAGGCGCTGAGGTCATCAAAATCGAAGCGCCGGGCGCTGGCGATCCGTCCCGTAAAGCGGGCGAAATTAAAGGCGAAAATGGCCAGATTTCCTCATTCTTCGAAACCAATAATCGCGGCGTGAAAAGCCTGACGCTCAATCTCAAAACTGAAGAAGCGCGGGAGATTCTGTATAAGCTGGTGAAGACGGCGGACATCTTCGGCCAAAATTTTCGCCCCGGTGCGGCTGAACGCAACGGCTTTGGCTATGAGCAACTGAAGGCGATCAATCCGGCCATTGTCTATGCCTCCGTTTCTGCCTATGGCCCGAATGGCCCCCATGCGGATCTGCCGGGAACAGACGCTGTCGGCCAAGCGCTGAGCGGCATTGCGGAAGCCTATTCCACACCAGGCCAAAGCATGCGCACCGGCGTTGTGTCCGTCGCGGATGAAACCTGCGCGATCCTAACCTTCGGCGGCATTCTGGCGGCACTCCATCAAGCCAAGCAGACGGGCAAAGGCCAGAAGATCGAAACATCGCTTGCAGGCTCCGCCGTCCGCCTAATGGGCTGGACGTTGACGACGACAATGTGGCGCAACAAGAACCCCATCACAGGAGCCCGCATCAACGGCACCCGCGAACGCCCCGGCATCGCTGCCACGTTTGATGATTGCGACGGCAAGCCCATCGTCTTCCAACTGGATGCCAAGGACTGGCGCAAAGCGCTGGAGGCTTGCGGCTTCTGGGACACGCTGGTTGCGCGCGGCGCGGATGATCTGGGATTGGCCCTCGTCAGCGAAGAAAAGAAGAACCTGATCCTGGGCGCGCTCAGTGACATGTTCAAAACCGGCCCCCGCGACCATTGGCTGAAAATCCTACGCGCCGCAGATATAGTCGCCGCCCCGGTGAACACCCTGTTAGAAGCCTCCAATGACGTGGACAACCTCGCCAACGGCTATATCGACAGCGTCGCCTACCCCGAAATCGGCGAAGACCTAAAAGTCCACGGCACCCCCTGGCAATTCTCCGACTACAAACCCAAATTCGGCCACGCGCCGGGATTGGGGCAACATAATGCGGAACTGCTAGCATCTGTTGGGTATAGTGAGGCGGAGATTGCGGCGTTTGTGGAGCGGAAGGTGGTTTAGCCGCCCCCTACTGGGAGATTGATTGATTTCCTTGCCAAGGGAGTCGATTCAGGCGCAGACTCGCGATGATTATGGGGGGCTATAGCAGGCGAAGATCGAGCCAGCCATTCCTAGGCCTAATATAGTATCAGCAGTCGAGGTCATCGAGACCAGAGTATGGCGACATCATGGTCGGTAATAGCGGTAATGACCAAATGCGCAGCGGCGGAGCAGAAACATTCCCCTTTGAGATAGAGCAGATTCCCATCATTCTGGTTCATAGCCTGCAGCTGTGAAGTAGCTCCTGCAGTCGTTTGGCGTGAGGTCGTCGATGGCGTCTCGGATGGCGTCCCAGAGATCTGGGAGATTACGGGCGGCGGCTTTTCTGAGGA
>CALLKY010000045.1 GCA_938083135.1 uncultured Alphaproteobacteria bacterium
CGCAGAGGCGACAGATTGGCTTCACCCTCTGGGGTCCGCATTGAAGTTGCCCTCGAACCATTCCAACAGACTGAATATTATATCTAATTCATGGTGAGGTGGGGTGAAAATTACCGATCATCTGGGAAATGCGGGTTAAGACACAATTGAAGCCCGCATCCGGCGTGACGGATGTGCCGCTATTTGCATCGGCTGCAGGCAATGCTGAAGTTGATACAGCACCGGCCAGTGCGCTGAACGGCCGGTTTGAAGTCTTCAAGATCGCGGATAACGGCATGATTGGCATTGTTTATAACGGTCGCCGTGTCTGGGTTGATTCATTTGATGTGGATACGCCGGAACTTGGCCCAAAGCAGCGCGACTGCATCGTCATCGCTTCGCGCATGGCGGCACCTACTCAATCCAGCCGCGGCCTTGGCGACAAATGCAAAAACTAAATCGCTAACGCACTCTGACTTGGGGGAATTTCAATGCGGAAACTGATTTTCGCTGCTAGCGCTACCGCCTTGGCCGTCGCCGTAGCAAGCTGTCAGCCGGAAAAAACTGTCCAGTCGGTCGGTCAGGTATTCGACCCGTCGCCCGTGGGCATGGTTGAAGATACAGAAGGCCAGATCGCGGATACATTTGGCCTCAAGGGTAGAGATTATTCGGCTTATCGCGCCAAACTGCCCCGTGAGCAGACACTCATAATGCTCAATGAAAAAGGTCAGCTAGAATCAGACCGAATGCAAAACTACGTCAACAGCGTGATGCGGAAAATTGCGCGGGCAGCAGAAACGCGGCTTGGCGTTACAAATTTCCAGCCAATTGTCACCGTATCGGCGCAGCATTCTGTCAACGCGTTTACATCACCGGCCGGCGCAGTTGTCGTGACCCGCGGCATGATTCAGACATTGGAAAATGAAGACCAATTGGCCTTCATACTCGGCCATGAAGCCGCTCATGTTCTCTTGGATCATCATGACAATGATTGGGTGGTTAAATCCCAGCGCCATTCGCTGACGACGGCAGAAATGGGCATGTCCGCACTTGCAGCACTTGGTGAAGCAACTGGTAAAGCTGGCCTTGGTGGCGAATTGCAAAAATATCGGTTGATCGCGTCTGGCGCACTAATCCTCAGCCGCGACGTGCTTATGCCCCGCTTCTCTCAAAAGAATGAGTCAGAAGCTGATCTTCTCGGCATTGATCTAATGGTGGCAGCTGGATACAGCCCTCGGGCTGCAAACTCTGTCGGGAAATTCCTTGGCAGGATGGAAACTGGCGCTGATGATCCGGCTTCAATCTCTGCTGAACGTGAATTTGCAGACTGGTGGGAGGTAAACAAGGAATCGAGCGGTATCTTCAGCGAGATGTTGACCGAAATCGAGGCCGAATTCAAAAAGGCGCGCTCTGAATCACGCAATAAATATGCAGACGCTAAAGAACGTCAGGCTGCGATCGGCATGTACGCACGGCGGGAGTATCGAAAAATCCGCAGCGACTTACAGGCGCGCCGTTACAAAGCTGCCTTGAATGAAAGGCGGACCCGAACCGTCCTCCAGCAATACGACAAAGCAGCCAATGCCTATAAGCTCATCAGCGAAAGCAAGCTCAAGAAAGCTCGGCGGGATGCAGCACGGTCTGCGCGGGGTGTAACTGCAAGCCACAGCTATCCGCTCATCATCCTGAGTGAGGCTGAGTTGGCCGACGGCGACGAGCGCAATGCCATCAGATCTTTGCAACGCGCCATACGTGGTAAAAATCCCGCCCTGCAGACCTACATGACACTTGGCCAATTGCAGGCGGAGAACGGTAACCTAGGCTCGGCAGTGAAGACTGTAGCGGCTGGGCGCAAGCGATTTGGGCAAGCAGCGCCGATCATGATCCAGAATATTGCGCTGCTGGTGCGGGCCAAACGCAAGACCCAGGCATTGGCGCTTTCAGCGGAATGCAAACTGACATTCCCTGAGCTCGAGAAAGAGTGCCAGGACGCGCTGAAAGGAACGTTTGGCCAGAAGCAGAAAGCTGGGGCATAGTCAGCTAGATTCAGTTCGTAGCCGCGCTGGACTATCGGCGCGGCTACGATGACTTTTCCGTTCCCGGAATGCAGTTTGACGCCGCCTGATCCATGTCCACCCCGTCAGATCCAAAGATAGACGAACCGGATGTATCTGGCGCTATCCGCGCTGGCGATCAACGTGCCCGTAAACTCCAGGAAATCTCTATCTTCATCTCATCGCCCGGCGATGTGGGGGAGGAGCGGGAAATTGCCGCCCGCGTGATCAAGCGCCTAGCCTATGAATTCCAGGCCCGCGCAAAATTGAGGCCAATCCTCTGGGAATATCAGGCGATTGTCTCCACAGATACATTCCAAAAGCAGATTTCTCGCCCATCTGAAGCCGATATCGTTGTTTGCATTCTATGGACACGGCTCGGTACACGCCTGCCCGAAGGCTTTGAAAAACGGCCAGATGGCACGCGCTATGAATCCGGTACAGCCTTCGAATTCGAAGACGCCCAGGCTGCTTTTGATGAAACTGGCAGTCCAGACCTGCTCGCCTACCGCAAGAACCGCGACCCGCAAGTGTCCGTTAAAGACCCGGACCAATTGCAGGACTTCCATGATCAATGGCGGGCGCTAGACCGGTTCATCAACGGCTGGTTTCGGAATGAAGACGGCACGTTCAAACGCGGCTTCCATGAGTTCGAAAGTGCGGACCGATTTGAACGCAAACTAACGGAACATCTGCGCGAACTCATCCTGAAACGCCTGCTGCCTGCAGAAGGCGATGCTGGGGAAATTAGCTGGTCATCGGGCTCCCCATTCAAAGGCCTTGAGGTTTTTCAGCGTGAAGACGCGCCCATCTATTTTGGCCGCACGCGCGCTGTATCCGAAATCATCGAGCAGGCGACAGCCCGGGCGGCGGCGGGCATTGCCTTCCTACCGATATTCGGCATGAGCGGTAGCGGCAAGTCCTCCCTGCTGCGAGCCGGTGTGATCGCCACGCTGACAGGGCCAGATGTCGTCACCGGCGTTAAGGATTGGCGCTATTGCATCATCCGACCAAGTGACAACGCGGATATCTTCCTGGGCCTCGCGGAAGGCTTGATGGCAGAGCATGCCTTGCCTGGCCTCAACAGAGGCGGATTGAGCCCACTAAAATTAGCTGAAACGCTAAGAGATGCCCCAGATGCAGCGGCCAGTCTGATCGCAGGTGCCCTTGGGGACCGTGTTGCTAACAGGCCAGACGCCGAGCCTGGAAGCTCTCGCCTGCTGCTTGTGCTCGACCAAATGGAAGAGCTTTTCACATCTCCGGATCATGACGAGGCGACGCGCGGCACGCTTTTCAAGCTGCTGTTTGCCCTCGCATCCGCTAGCACAAAACCGGCGGATGCTGATCCGCGCCCGGCTGATTTGATTTGGGTGATCTCTGCCGTTAGAGGCGATTTTTATCATCGCTGCGTTCAGGCAGAAGGCTTCACCCGGCTCGTAGGTGGCGATGGGCCCTATAATCTGCTACCGCCCCGCGCCCGGGAAATTCGAGACATTATTCTACGCCCCGCAGAAGCTGCAGGCCTCTATTTTGAGTTTGATCCAGGCCGCGCAACCTCCCTTGATCTGCTGATTGAGGATGAGGCCGTCAACGCGCCCCATGCCTTGCCGTTGCTGGAATTCATGCTTGAGGAGCTATACCAGCGGCGGCGCGACGGGCGCGTCCTAACGCTGGATGCCTATGATGAATTGGGCGGCCTGAACGGTGCGCTCGGCAAACGGGCGGACCAGGTGTTTGACGAACTTCCGCCAGATGTTCAGGCCGCATTGCCGCAAGTCCTTGGCCTGCTGGTCAATCCAAGCAGCAGCGATGATGACCATGCGACGGCCAGAACAGCACCACTCAGCGAATTCCCCGAAGGCTCCCGCCACCGCAAGCTGATTGACGCGCTGCGGGATGCCCGGGTGCTGGGCTATGACGATCCGGATGAGTCCGAAGAACCAATGGTTCGCGTGACCCATGAGGCGCTGTTGAACCACTGGGGTGCGGCCCGCAAACAGATCGACCAGGACCGGGAACACTACCGCGCCCTACGCCGGATCGAAGCCGGTACTGAAAGCTGGCTTACCCAGGGCAAGGCAGCGGGATATCTTCTGCAATCCGGTGCGCAGCTTAGTGAAGCCGTAGCACTGCAGAAGGCATGGTCCGTTCAATTCAAGCCAGATGTGGCGCAATTCGTCCGCCGATCCATCAGGGCCGATCGGCGACGGCGGAATCGGCGGCTGCGCAATGTGTCCGCATTCGCGATCGTTATGGCAATATTTGGCGCGCTGGCCGTCGCCGCTGCACTCTATGCGAACGACCAGCAAAGCAAGGCCGAGCGGGACCAGCGCGCCGCCCAAGATGCAGCTGAAACGCTGGTCAGCGCCATTACCACAGGTGTTGGCCAGGCCACCGGCGTCTCAACATCCATGGTCGAGGACATGCTACGCGATTCTGAAGCCGTGCTTGAGCGCCTCGAACAAGGGGATGCCGACCAAGCCTGGCTGAAGAAGGTGCGCGCCCGCATGTTGCTGGGCTTCGCTGATGCCTATGGCAAGAGTGGCGACCAAACGGCCCGCCTCAAAAGTGCGGAGGAAGCACAATCTTTAGCCCGCAGTCTCGTACTCCAGTCGCCAGAGGATGAGTTGACGGACTTGCTTGGCAGCGCCCATGCCGCGCTGGGCGATGCCTGGACTGCCCGTGGCCAATTCGACGAAGCGGATAGCGCTTACCGGGAAGCGCTCGCACTGCGCCGTATCCTGAAAAGTGAGAATGAGGGCGACGTCCAGCAAAGCCGAACACTCGCCGCCGTCAAACAAAAGCTTGGTGATCTTGACCTGATGCGCGGTCGCCCGAAAAGCGCACATGGTTTTTACGTTTCTGCACTGACTGACCTGAACGCCCTAGCTAAGAGCGATATGGAAGTTCAGCGTGACATTATGGTAACCCTCAACAAAATCAGCTACGCCGAGATCGCGCGCAGCGACTTAGAAAAAGCCCAGATTGGGTTTGAAGAGGCTAGCAAGATTGCAGATACGCTTGCGACAGTGCGGCAAACAAAGCGCGCCCAACGAGATGTCGCCATCGCGCGCTACAATCTGGGCAGCGTTCAAGCAGACCTTTACATGGCTGCCCCAAGGGATAAGCGCGCGCTTGGCAAAAGCGCACGTAACCACCTCAAAGAGGCGATGGATCTGACGCTCTCTCTCATCGCTGAGGATCCTTCAAATGTAGTCCTCATGCGCGACTTAGCCCGAACCAAAGACCGGATCGGGCAACTCCACGCGATCAGGCGTCTCACATATTCTGTAGCCGCATCTGAATTCGCTGAAGCGTCGGAATTAGCGAAGGAAATCCGCGCATTGCGCCCGGATAGCATCGGTCTGTGGAGCGACTTGATTATCAGCTTTGAGCATCTGGGCGATATCGAGCACAAGCTTGCCCACCTGGATTCTGCCAAAGCCGCGTACCAACAAGCGATTACGATGCACACGGAGGTCGTCACACGCCGACCAAATGATCCAGCAGCCTTGCATGCGCTTGGCGTTGCCCGCATCCGCTGGGCGCGCATGGTAGAGCGCGGCACTGATGATAATGCCGCGATCATCGCTTGGCTGCGTGCGTACGAAACGCTTTCTGGCATCACCACAATCGATGCTGACTACGCCGCAGCACTGGGTGATCTAGCACTTGCCGCTAACAATGCTGCCTGGCGCATGGTGTTAACGCCCGATGCCGAAGCTGCGGCCCCAGCCCGCAGCTTGGCGCTCGCAAAAAAGGCAGTAGAAATCAGCCAACGCACGGACCCCCGCTTTCTGGATACGCTGGCGAATGCGCATTTTGCAATCGGCAACAAAAACCAAGCCCGCCTAATCTGCGCAGAAGCGCAGGACCTTGCCGAAAAACAGATATCGCCGGACGCGCGCACCATCGCTGAGCATTGCGCGAAGTTCAGCAGCGATCAGGATTAGGCCGGAACCGCTGGTGTTCCCATGGCGCGGAAGGCGCGGCGGGCACGGAATAGCAGCCAGGTCGCAATCACTAGGTTCAGGACATTCCAGCCAATGCCATTGAAGACGGCTGCGTCATAGCTGCCTGTCAGATCATAGGCATAGCCGGACATCCAGCCGCCAATGGCCATGCCGAACAACGTGAAGCTCATCACCATGCCAATGCGCCAGCCCGCATCCTTTGCTGGAAACGCACCGCGCACGATCATGGCATATGACGGCACAATGCCGCCCTGGCTCAACCCGAACAGGAATGAGACGACGTAGAGCGGCGTCAGCGTGTCAAACGGCAAGAATAGGAACAGCGTCGCCATCTGCAGGAACGAGCCTAGTACCAAGGTGCGATATCCGCCGATTTTATCCGATATCCAGCCGGATATCAGGCGGCTTGCAACGCCGGCCCCCATCATGATCGCCAGCATATTCGCGCCATGCACGGCCCCCAGGCCCAAGTCCGCACAGAAGGCGACAATGTGCACTTGGGGCATCGACATTGCTATGCAGCAGGCAATGCCCGCGCAACACAACACACCTTGCAGGGCGTTTTTATCGAGGCCAAGCGGGCGGGCGGGTGCTGCACCAACGCTGTCCGCTGCTTCCTCAATCAACGCCTTTGGTCGCCGACGCAGCATGAGCGCCAGGGGCGGCATGGTCGCCAGGCAGAAGCAACCAACCAGTGCCAGGGCGTTCCGCCACCCAACCCCGTCAATCAGCGCCTGCACGATCGGCGGCCAAATAGCGCCCGCGATATAATTGCCTGAAATCACAATGCCAATTGCGAACCCACGCCGCTTTTCAAACCAGAATGAGATATCCGCGACCAAGGGTGAGAACGTCGCTGAAGCCCCCAACAACCCAATCGGCACACCGAACGCAAACGCATAAACCCAGAAGGACTGGGCGCTCGACGCCAGCAGAAACCCGCCGCCATAGATCAACCCGGCAATGAACGTGATGGTCGCAGCGCCATAGCGCGTCACTGCCCAACCATAGGCGATCCCGCCAGCGCCAAAGCCAATGGTGAACAGGGTATATGGCAGCGAAGCTTCCGCCCGCGTCAGCCCGAATTCCGTGGCGACCGGCAGCAATGCAACCACGCAGGCGAACATCCCAAAGCCGCCAATCGTCATCATCGCCAATGCAGCCGTCATCCTGGCCCAAGCATAGGGTCCATCAGGCTCAGAATGGGAAAAGTCGGGAAAAGGCATCGGCACAGGCCAGCGGCTACGGAGTGTCAGCGCACCCTGTACCTGTATGCCATCCGAGGCAAGCGCCTGGAATAGAGCTAACGCGTTCGTCCATCTGATGAAAGCGCCCAGAACAGAATCCCACCAGCCAAGGCAACAGCCATGGCGGCATGCTGAACCTCTGCAGAAAGGAATGTCAGCAAGAACCCCGTGACGAGCGGGCCGCAGGCTGCGCCAAAATCACGCCAGGCCTGCATCCGGGCGAGCGGGCCAATGGCCTCTTCGTCGTCATCCAAGGATTGTGTGATCACTGCTGGCCCTAAGGAAGCTAGGGCTCCCCTGAACAACAGCATAGTCAGGGCACCGATGATTGTGACCCCGGCAGCGACCAGAATGAACCCAATCATCGTCAGCGCCGCCGCAGAAATGAACACTCTGCGGGCACCAAAGCGATCTGCGACCCAACCGAACAGTGGGGCCGCTATGGCTTCGCCGAAATGCCGCATCGCAAGCAAAGCGCTACCGCCCATCACCGCATCAGCCAAGGATGCTTCGCGGGCGAAGATCAAGGTGATGGAGATAGCGAATACGCCATCCACGCCATAACCTTGCAGGAAATAAAGCACGTCGATTGGCTTTGGCCGGGCTAAGGACGCGGGCTTGCTGCGCTTTGCCGCCTCGCCATCCGCCCGTGGCAAGGTGTAGGCGACAAGCAGGGAAAGTGCGGTTGGAATGGCAAGGAGTGCAAATGCCTGGTTCGGGCCGACAATGCCGACCAGCCAGGCACCACCGAATAACGCGAATACAGGCCCAATGCGCTGGATCGCCTGACCAACGCCAACCCGTGTTCCAACCTGCGCACGATATTCCACAGCATAGGACAGCGTGACCAATACCAAGACGCCATAGGTCAAGCCCCACAGAATTCTCGCGGCCAAAATTACAGCAGGCCCCTGGCCAAAACCGTAGAGTGCTGTCGAAACGGTCGCCGTCACCGCCGCTGCCATGCACATCCGGCGCACGCCCACTCTCAAGGTCAATCGCGCCAGCACGCCATAGGCAAAAACGCGGACGAACCGGTTTGCAGATAGCATCACACCGACCCAGGGCAATGTCAGCCCAAAGTCTGCGGCATAGGCTGGAAGAACGGCATAAAGCAGCGCATCCCCCAGCAGCGCCAGGGACATGACTGATGAGGAGCCAATAATCGCGCGCCACCCGCTATTCGTCGTGTCGGCCATCTATTGCCTTCTCGTGTTCATCTATTAGCAGTGGGATGGGCGCAAGTTTTGACGGCTGCCTCGCAGATTATCTGTTTGTAATTGGAAAAACCATGCCACTCACCAGCATTCACATCCGCCGAGGAAAGTCTCCAGAATACCATGAAGCGTTGATGGAGCAGGTTTATCTATCGATGTATGAGGCCCTTGGCACGCCGGAAGGCGATAAGTTCATGACAATCACGGAGCATGAGGCAAGCTGCTTCAACAATAGCGGCAATCATGCCGGCATTGAACGGTCAGACGATACGGTCATCATCCAGATAACGATCCTCGCGGGCCGAAGCGTAGACCAAAAGAAAGCGCTCTACGCTGCTCTGGCGGAGAAACTTGGGAAGGACCCGGGCGTCAGAAAAGAAGATATCTTCGTCAGCCTAATTGAATGCGCGAAGGAAGATTTCTCCCTTGGCAACGGCATCGCGCAATACGCTTGAGCGTGGCTCTTTTGTCTAGGCGGCTGGATGCAAAGGACAATAGATAGATCATATTCTTGAAACTCTTTCGGCCCGCCCCCAGGACACCCCTTCCAAAAGTTCCGGGCTTACGTCCCCGCCATGCAGAACGCAGATATCGCCGGTCGCTTCAAGCACAACCGCACGAACTTGATTGATATCCAGCGCATTCGCCTCCCGCATCTTGCTCATTAGCTCTGCCCGCGTCACACGCGCCAGAGGCAAGTTCGCATCTAGCACGGCACCATCGTAAAACAGAAACATTGGTTGATTGTCGGTCGCGGACTCAAAGGTTGAGGAGCATGCTCGCGCCATGGAAATTGCGAACCGGGCGGCGAACAAAGCCGCCAGACCAACCAGGGCCGGCCAGGGTGGGCCATCGCTTACGATCATGCTGGCGAGAAGCGAACCGGTTGCGATCGTCAGAGCGAATTCGAAGCTCGACATTTTTGCGAACGAACGCAGCCCGTTGATCCGCACAAACAGGATGATGACGAATACAGCCAGCGCCGTACGGGCGATAACTTCCAGAACCATCAGACCGCTCCTGACCGGTAGGCCTTGCGGCCTCGCAGCACAAATATGCTGGAAAGCGTGACGACGATGGCGCATGCAATCACGCCAAGGCCGCGCTCTATGAGGCCGTCAATTGAAGTCGGCACGAGGAGGAAGATCGGCGCGAGTACGGCCCATGCAATGGCCAGCCCAATCAAAATCCGCCGCGAGGTCGGATGCTCTCGCCCAATCCCAGCTGCCATACAAAGCGGCGCTTGGAAAAACAGTACGCCCAGCCCGTAGACAAGGTAGGCGTGAATGACAACGCCCTCGTTATCATTATCGCCATACTCGTTGCGGGCGCCAACAATAATGACGAGACCAGCCAGCACCGCCAGCGCAACGACTCCTGACGACCATCCAATACCACCAAGATGTGCATGGGATGCCGCCAGCGCTGTTGCCAGCAATCCACCTGCAAAGCCGTAGAGTGCGACATCCATAATGATTTCAAGCTCGCCCGCGCCGAGATCGCTAATCGTATCAGCAACCCAATCGTGATCAGGCACAGACATCTGCGCGATCACCGTACCAAGCAGCATTGCGGCACAGCCCAATAGGCCAAGCAGTCCGAGCGCCACCAATAAGTACGGTCGCTCTTGGTTGACTGAATGGCCGGTTGCATCACGCCGCTGCAAGCGACTTCTCGATGTCCTCGACCGGGTTATTTACCAGAGTCTTTGTATGCTCCAGGATCACGCGGTCTGTGACTTCCTTATGCAGAAGCGGCCGCACCTCGCCCATGGTGTCTGGATCAAGCACCAGCACGATGTGATCGGCTTTCTTGCCATACGCGATTTTATAAAGGTGTTCCGCCAATATTTTAGAGAACGTGGCTTCCATCGATTCCTGTGGCGACTGTTCTGGCGGGGACTTCCCCGACGGGCCTTCATCAGCCAGATCACCTGGCGCAAGGGTGCTAGTCAGCTCAAGCTTGATGTTCTGCACATCGCCGCGGTTTCGGTACAGGCTTGCGCCTTCCCCAGTGCCAACGACGATCAACGTGTTTGTCGGAATATTGGTCATAGTTGATATCCTAACTCTGGTATTCTGGCTGTCGGTTTCTGTAGGCCGGGCCGCATCGCCACCATCTGGGATTTAACTTCACCAGAGGCGGCGAATAGGCCTTGCGGTATCAGTCTTTCAGCGCGTCTTTTGCTTTGCCAACGCCCTTGCGCGCCTCGCCCTCGGCCTTATCGAGCTTCCCTTCGGCTTCTAGCTCCTTGTCGTCGAGCGCCTTGCCCGCGGATTCTTTGATTGAGCCCTCAACCTTTTTAGCTTCGCCCTTGATTGTCTGTTTGTCCGTCATATCGACACTCCTTTTGATTGCGTTTGCTTGGATCAGTTAGAGAACTTCGCTGGTGCGCCTTAATCTGGTTTGGATGAGCCTGATGCCTCATCCCCATCGGCATTGACGCCGGAGCGGATTTTTAGCTCGGTCTCTTTATCGACCTTCGCGTCCTCAGCGATCTCGCCGTCACCCGGCTTCTGCTGCTTCTTATCGGACGTTCGGGTATTGATCGTCGGCATCGCATTCATGGCTTATCTCCTCTTCGGTGAGCGCCCGCCTCGGTCTCAGGCATCACGTAGGCGAGACATGATTAGTAAACCGCTGAGGACGTCATAAGTTCCGCACTTCTGAAAGCCTGTGCCGCACTGCCCTTCGGTAAAGGGCGGTCTATCAGCCTTGCTTACGGCCATCCCCGGCGGCTAACTTGGCGAAAGATGAGGCGCGCTACCTAAAGCCCTATCATTGAGGAGAATGCTCTATGCCGCTTTTGTCAGACACACAGCTAATCGACAGGATTTTCGCCCATGTGGATGGCAGAACGTCCGACAAAGGCGATAGTGTTTGGCGGGAACCGGCGGCGAATTATTCCTCCGAAGCCCGCTTCCAGGCCGAGCTGCAGGTGATGCGCCGCTTGCCGGTCGTGTTCTGCCCCTCCGGCGCTGTCGCGGGGCCAGGAGATTATGTGGCGCGGGTGGCGGCGGGCGTGCCACTGCTTATCGTGCGGGGGGAAGATGGCGTCGTCCGCGCCTTCCGCAACGCCTGTCGGCACCGGGGCATGCAGGTGGCGGAAGGTGAAGGCTGCAAGAAAACCTTCATCTGCCCCTACCACAACTGGGCCTACGGCACCGACGGCGCGCTAAAGCACATTCCAGGCGCAGATGGCTTTCCCGGTGTCGATAAAGCCACCCATGGCCTGGTACCCGTCTATGACGTGCAGGAACGCTCAGGTCTCATCTTCGTGACGCAGGACAAGCCGCTATCGGATGGCGCGCTGGCGGACCTGCCGGACCTGTTGGGGGAGGAGCAGACGGTCTTCAACACCATCACTTTTGTGGACCAGGCCAACTGGAAACTGATCGGTGAAACCTCGATGGAGGGCTATCACATTCGCGCGCTCCACAATAAATCCTTCTACCCCTACGGCTATGACAATTTGAACGTGGTGGAACTGTTCGGCCGCAATTCCAGGATCGTCTTCCCCTTCCGCCGGGTGGAGAAACTGCGGGACCGGCCGCGCGAAGAATGGTCCCTGCAAGGCTGCGTCACGGACGTCATCCAGCTATTCCCAAACGCCCACACCTCCACACTGACCAACCACGTGATGCTGATCATCCTGGAGCCGGTTTCGGTCAACGAAACCCGCTGGATCATCTACCAAATGCGCCCCAAATCCGCCGGTGCCACCTTTGACGAAGACAAAGCCCGCCGCGACGCCGATTTCGTCCAGGAAACGGGCCTCCGCGAAGACCGCGCCGCCGCCAAATCCATCCAAGGCGCCCTAACATCCGGTGCCAACACCCACTTCACCTTCGGCCACTACGAAGCCGCCATCGGCCACTTTCATAGGCAACTGACGGAGCATGTGGGGATGGTGGGGGAGGGGGATAGTAGATGAACCCGCCTAGAGCAGACTGTTAATGATAGTGCAGCGTGCTTTTACCTCTGTACTGAAAGTTAGGGTCTGGCCTAGATAGCTGAGAAAGGCTATGCAGGTCATATGGTTAGCATGCGTCGGCGGAGTAGGCTTCCGCGAAGTATTCAGATTGAGCTGATCAAGTATTTCGTTGCAGGTTCGACGGCGCGCTCAGCCGCCGCT
>CALLKY010000046.1 GCA_938083135.1 uncultured Alphaproteobacteria bacterium
ACGCGCAGAGGCGACAGATTGGCTTCACCCTCTGGGGTCCGCATTGAAGTTGCCCTCGAACCATTCCAACAGACTGAATATTATATCTAATTCATGGTGAGGTGGGGTGAAAATTACCGATCATCTGGGAAATGCGGGTTGAACCGACGACGTTTTCAACAGAGACCAGAGTGTCATTCTCACCACCTGCTGTGGCACCCGCAGTTCCGGTGACAAGGACAACCGTCATTGCTTCTTGTCGGGCTGACAACACGAGCGTGTCTGTGCCAGCGCCGCCATCAATAATATCGCTGCCGAGACCGCCAATGAGCGAGTCATCGCCATCACCGCCGAATAACTGATCATCGCCTTCGAAGCCTTGCAGCTGGTCAACGCCAAACCCGCCGCGAAGAATATCGTCACCGAGATTGCCGGCTAGTAGGTCATCGCCGCTCTGTCCGTTGATCTCATCGTTACCATCGCCGCCAGACGCCCTGTCGTTACCAGCATTACCGAAAATGCGGTCTGCGCCTGCGTCGCCGGTCAATTCATCGGCACCGCCATTGCCAACAATGCGGTCATTGCCATCACCGCCAGTGATGATGTCATCGCCGTCACCGCCATCAAGTTGGTCATTACCGGTGCCGCCATCAAGCCTGTCGTCGCCAATACTGCCGCTCAGGTTATCGTCCCCTGCAAGGCCATTGATAACGTCGTTACCAAACCCGCCTTGAACCTGTTCGTTTGCGACATTGGCTGTAATTGTATCGCCGAAGTTACTGCCGATCACCGCTTCAATAGAGATCAGCGTGTCAGTCTCACCGCCAGCCGTTGCACCTGCGGTCCCGGCACTCAGGTCAATGGTAATGCTTTCCTGCCTGCTAGAGACATCCAAGGTATCGATACCCGCACCGCCGGTGAGGGTATCATTGCCCAGGCCCCCAACTAAGAAATCATCCCCTTGATCGCCAAAGAGCTGATCATCGCCTTCAAAGCCCAGCAGATTGTCAGATTCAGAACCACCCCGAAGGATATCATTGCCTAGGTTCCCGGCGAGTAAGTCACTTCCAGCTAGGCCAAAGAGTTCGTCGTCGCCATCCTCGCCAGCGAGCCTGTCATCGGCTTCGCCGCCATTGATGGTGTCATCACCTGCGTCGCCAAACATCAAATCATCATCAAGGCCGCCGTTGATGATGTCGTCGCCATCGCCGCCACGAATTAAATCATCGCCCTCATCGCCATTCAGCCGGTCGTCACCATCCAGGCCGAATACTTCGTCCTCGCCGGCAAGGGCGTTTATAAGATCGGCTTCTGCTGTGCCAGTAAGTGTTTCGCCATTTGCGGTACCAGTGATATCGGCCATGAAATAATTCCCAATGTCTGTTCAGATGTGCAGGTTCAATTGCTAAGCGATGGACCGCGCAGCACCTGCGTTCATACTTTCTTAACCATTTTATTTGGATCGGTGGCGCTTGCCCATATCGCGTTGGCAGAAATCAGGCGGTTGTTGGCTTAAGCCACATCAAAGGCAACGGATACGCGTTCTTCATCACCCTGGAATGGTTCCGTCCAATGCCAAAGATAAGATGGGAAACAGACCAACAGGCCCGCTTCCGGGGCAAGGAAGCGCGTTAGGGGCGGGCGGACGCTTGGAATTCCGTAGCCGGGCTTGCCAAACCCAAGCCACCCGGCGTGGTCGGCGTCACCGATTGAAACGGTCGCTGGGACTTTTGGGTAATAGACGCCGCTCATCCAACCCAGATTATGGATGTGCGCGGCTTGCACGCCCTGTCCCGGCATCAGGTTAGCCCAAGTGATGATTTCGAGAGGGGATTTCGCCCGTCTGCCAAGGAATGGGTGGCCTGAAACAGTTGCCAATTCTGCAGAAATTTGGCTCACAGCTTCGGTAATTAGCGCCCGGAAAGCCTCGATAACGGGAGGGACGGGGACGCCCTCTCCAAGCAGGTTCTCCGTGACGCGCCCGCCACGGGCTGCACGTTGGGCTGGGTCCCAGGTTTCCGTGAGCGTTGGGTGTGCTTCGAATGCAGCGACTAAGTCCTGATTAAAAGCTTGAATGCTGGCATACCCATTCGGCGCTGATGGTTTGCGCGTGAATACGAATTGACCCGGATCAAGCAGAGCCAACGCCTGATCGTCCTCACCAAGTTCCCACAATGCCTGCGCCCGGTAAGCAGCGACATTAGCACTTAATGCGCCTGTCGCCATGTGTTGGTCGGTCAGTTTGAGGGCATCGGAGAAGCGCCCGAGCTTCAAGAGGCAAGCTGCGTAATTGCTAAGTTGGGGTGGAGCGCCAGGGCCAAGAGCGAGGCCTTCTGCATATAAGCCAGCGGCCCGGTTGATCTCACCATCGCTCTGCAGGATGTCTGCCAAGTCTAACCTAGCTGGTCCATAGCTGGCATCTGCATTGATGGCGCGCTCCAGCAACGTCCTTGCGGCTTGCTGGTCACCATACCGCCGCCCTATACCAGCCAGCCGTCGAAGGGCGGCTGGATGTTTTGGTGCGACTTGAAGAATGGCCCGGTAACTTGCTTCTGCAAAACGGAAATCCCCCTGCTTTTCAGCTGCAAGTGCAGCTTGCCAACGGGTATTCAATTCAGCGGTGGAGCGGATCATGGCAGGGGATGTCACCATTCACCGATAATGAAGCCGCGCTTGACCTGGCCTGGCCTGCCAGCGCGCGCACTTAGCGCTGCGTCAGATATTGTTGTCCGTGTGCGGCGGGCGCGGAAATGGGCGAATAGGCGCTCGTGCAGGTCCGTTTCTGCAGAGAATCCTTGCCCGGCAAGGTCATTTTGCTCTTGGGGATCGTTAATGCGATCATAGAGTTGCGGGGGATTCTTCTCCCAAAATATATACTTCCATTCCGCACTGGCGATCATATAGCCGCGTGCCTCTGCTGGGTTGAGGCCTAGCCGCTTGGCAGCATCGCGCATGGCGAAATCTGTTTCAGAAACAACGGTTTCACGCCATTCCTTCACGTCACCACCGTCGCGTAGCAATGGCAGGAGTGAGCGGCCTTCGAGCCGCTGCCCATCATCTGTTCCACCTAGCGCATCAAGGAAAGTAGACGCTAGGTCAATGCTCTCTGTCAGGCGGTCATCCACGCTGCCGCGGGTGGCATCAGCGCGGGCGTCGGGGTCATAGATGATGAGTGGCACGCGTACACTTTCGTCGTGCATCAATTCTTTCTCACCAAGCCAATGGTCGCCCAAATAATCACCGTGATCGCTGGTGAAGACGATCAGGGTGTCGTCCATGCGCCCGCGCTCTTCCAGGAATTGGAAAAGGCGTCCCAGCCAATCATCAATCTCACGGATCAGGCCCATATAGGCTGGAATAACGGCCTGCCGTACGTCATCGCGGGCGAAGGTCGCGCTGTCCACATGCTCCATGAAGGCACCATGGACGGGGTGCGGATTATTCCGTTCAGCTTGGCCCTTATTGGCAGGCAATATCTGGTTAGCGGAATACATGTCGTGATAGGGGGCGGGAGCGATATAGGGCCAGTGGGGCTTGATATAGGAGAGGTGAAGGCACCAAGGATCTTCACCCGCTTCATCAATAAAATCGAATGCACGCTTGGTCATATAGGCAGTTTCTGAATGTTCTGCCGCAACACGGGCGGGCAGGGGGGAATGGCGCATGCTCCATCCAGACAAGACCTCGCCGTTCGGTCCTTCAGCGGAATTTGCGTAGTCGTTCCAGGGATTGTCTCCTGGATAGCCTTGCTCATTCAGCCAGCGATTATATCGCAAGTTCGGATCGACGCTGGGGTGTGGATGCAGGCCGTCATCGCGTTCATAGGGTTCAAACCCGCATTGGGATATCAGAACGCCAAGCTCTGAATTCCGTTCAATGCCAAGCCTGGCCATGCCCTCAGCGTCTGCCGCCATGTGTGTCTTGCCGACAAGGGCGGTGCGCACGCCAAGCGGCCTCAGGTAATCGCCAATGGTGTGTTCCGCGACGCTAAGGGGGATATTGTTCCAGTGCGCGCCGTGGGTGGTCATATAGCGGCCGGTATAGGTACACATCCGGCTGGCACCGCAAATGGGTGACTGGCAGTAAGAATGCCTGAACAGCACGCCCTTTGCTGCAAGCGCATCCAGGGCCGGGGTCTCCAGCGTCGGATGGCCGCTGGCACCTAGGTAGTCCCAGCGCTGCTGATCAGTCATGATGAACAACACATTGCGGACAGCACCCATGGCGAAAACTCCACATAAACCGAACAAGCACCGGAACCGTACGCCGGATATTCCCAAGCGCTCCTCTAGGAATCGCTTTAACCGGCATCGAGTAGAGCCCGGCGGCTACGATTCTGTCGAGGGTGTTCACACGCCAAAGCAGTATTTTGGCATCGCCCCAGATATTGATCTAGCGACGCGCGTACTTTTTCAGGACCGTATGCTGCTGGTGATCGACAAACCTGCGGGCATTCCCTGCCATGCAGGACCGTCGGGGCAGCCGAACCTTGAAGCAGGCCTCGACCAATTGCGGTTCGGCTCCAAAGATCGCCCAACGCTGGCGCACCGGCTGGATCAGGATACGTCTGGATGTCTTGCCATTGCACGGGGTGCTAAAGGGGCCAAGCGGCTGGGGCGCCTATTTCAGGACGGCTTGGCCCAAAAAACCTATTGGGCCGTCGTTGAAGGCGGACCAGCAGAAGATGCTGGCCGGATCGACGCGCCGCTCTTAAAGATCAGCAGCAAGGAAGAAGGCTGGCGGATGATTGTTGATTCCACCGGCAAGTCCGCCGTCACAGAATGGCGTGTCCTCGGCCGGGCGAACGGTCGGGCTTGGATTGAGTTCAAACCGCAAACGGGCCGCACACACCAAATTCGTGTCCATGCTGCGCATCTCGGCTGCCCGATTGTCGGCGATATCCGGTATGGTGCCTCAGAAGAATCGCTACTTTGCCTGTTGGCGCGGTCGCTCATTTTACCGGTCTACAATGAACGTCCAAACGTAGTGGCAGAGGCCGAGGCTGCGCCCCATATGGCAGCAGCGCTAGAAGCTTTTTCTACCGTCGCCACGCCTTAATCCGCTTTGCTGCTTCCTGAACGTCCGCACGGCTGGCGCAGAAGCTGAAGCGGGCGGATTGGCTGCCGCGTATGGGATCGAAATCTAGGCCAGACGTGGCTGCAACGCCTGTTTCATTCAGCAGTGATGTGCAGAAGCTCGGGCTATCATTGGCGACCGGCGATGTGTCCACATAGATGTAGAATGCGCCATCGGGCGGGGCTGCGGGGGTGAGGCCGCGGGCGCTTAGGGCATCCAGCAGGTCCAGACGGTTCGCGGCGTAGACGTCGCGGTAGCCCTGCAGTTCCTCGTGGCAATCAAATGCGGCTGCAGCGGCGATCTGGGAGATCGCTGGCGGTGAGATGAAGAGGTTCTGGGCCAAGCGTTCAATAGGCTTGCACAGGTCTTCCGGCAGGATGGCCCAGCCAATCCGCCAGCCGGTCATAGCGAAATATTTGGAAAAGCTGTTGACGACGATGGCGGAAGGGGAGCCCGCCGCTGTTTCCCCATCCTGGCCATAGGTGAGGCCGTGATAGATTTCGTCGGAGATCAGGCGGATGCCAGCCGTGTGGCACCAATCCGCCAGTCGACCAAGCTCACCGGGTGCAAACATGGAGCCTGTAGGATTGCCGGGGCTTGCCACCACGACGCCATCTAGCGGGCCAAGCCCTGCCAGCGCCTCAGGTGTCGGCTGGAATGCTGTGGAGGCATCAACTGGGATCGCAACAGCCTCAACGCCAACGGCTTTCAGGATGTTGCGGTAGCAAGGATAGCTTGGGTCCGCCAATGCCACGCGGTCGCCCGGTGCAAAGCAGGCCAGGAATGCCAGCAGGAATCCGGCGGATGAGCCTGTCGTGACCGCAATCCGGCTTTCGTCGATATCCATGGTGTATTGGTCGCGATAATGCGCGCAGATCTTGCTGCGCAGGTCTGGCTGGCCAAGCGCATTGGTGTATCCAAGCGTTTCCGTTTCCAGCGCCTTCGCGGCTGCGAGACGCGCGCCTCTGGGTGCTGGGAAGCCGGGTTGGCCGACTTCAAGGTGAAGCACGTCCTTACCAGTCGCTTCGCGCTCTGCCGCCGCGCGCATGACTTCCATCACCAAGAAAGGCGATACATCACCCCGTTCGGACAGTTTAAGCGCCATTGGATTTACCTTGCTGTCGCGGCGAGGCCGTTGCCGCGCCAGTCCGTTCGGATATCGCAGAATTCTTGGTTCGCAGGCAGGCCGCGCGGGCAATAGGCACCATTGATGCGCCCAATGGAGCCGCCGTCTTCGATCTTATAGCCCCGCGCTTTCAAGGCAGCTCGTGCCGCCTCGCCAACGTCTTTCTCCACGGAAACAGTCGCCGGGCCGCCGGAACGGCTGAAGCGCGGCGCGCCAATGGCTGGATTGATCTGCGCATCACCAAGCATGATTTCAGTGGCGACAGTGACCACTGTCGTTGCGGACCCGCTGCCAGCGCCTGCAAGTGCGAGATAAAAATCGCCAGTGTGCTTGTTGCCGATGACGATAGGGCCAACAGAGCCGGATAACACACCCGGCGGCGGCAGCAATGCAGGAGGTGAGCCAATGCCTGGCAGCATGCGCCCAGCCCCAAATGGCCGGAATAGCGTGAAACCGCAGGCGGCGGCATTGCCCCGATTATCGACAGCAACAACCGATGTACCGGACGATTCGCTTGGAACGGGCTTCACGCCTTGCAGCCATGCGCTAATCGGTTGAGCCTTGTTGGGATTGAAGGCCTTGAAGCGACTCTCAACGCTTTGAAGGGCGGCATCATCAAGAACCGCTAAGTCGGACCCAGGTAATGCGGCCCATTGCGCGAAATCAGCATGGGCGGCGACCGATGCTTCGGCGATCACGTGCAGCCGCTCATCACGGTCGGCACGGGGCAGGGCGCGGTTTTCGGCCAAAATCTGCCAGAGCCTTGCCTGCTGCGGACCATTGGAGTTCGCCATTGGCAGGAATGCGATTATGTGATTTCCAGCAGGGCGCTCGATGGCTGGAATGGCGCGAGGCGTATAGGCGCGCAGCGTTTCTATCGGCAGGTCACCGCCAATTGCCGCGACGGCATCTGCATATTGGCGGGCAAGCGGGCCGCTGAAAATAGCACCGGCACCGCGCTGGCGAATACTGGAAAGTGCTGCGGAAAGTTCCAGCTGCTGAATTTGATCACCTTCTTTGACGAATCGGCCACCGGGACGACCAAATATGGCGACCATGCTTGGTGATTTTGCGAGCTCTCCAGCCCTGGCTTCAATATCAGTGGCGAGGCTCCGCGATACGGCGTGGCCGAACCGGGCGAGCGCTTCGGCTGGGCCAACAAGCTCTGCCCAAGGCATCTGGCCATAGCGGGCCTGCATTGCCGCCATGCCACGCACAGCCGCTGGCGGCGCGATACGGGGCCTGCCGGATGCACTTTGCTGCGCCGGTCTTGGCATGAAGTCATAGGCCAGGAATTCTTCTGAATCCGCAGCGAAGTGGACGCAACCACCGACCGCACCCAAGCTGGCCATAGACGGTTTGGTGACCGTCAGTGTGAAGAACATTGCCGTCGCAGCATCCGCTGCAGACCCACCCCGGCCCAGAATATCCCGGCCGACCAGTGCCGCACGTGGCTCGTCCGCTGCGACACCGCCAACGAAGCCAGTAATGAACCCTGGCTCGCCAACCTTCTTGCTTTCGCCGCATGCAGATAACGCCAATGCGGCGGCTAACGCGGTCAGCGATAACCGCACCGTGCGTTGACGTTGGATGGCAGGATGCCTAGGTATGTGGGGTACGCGTAGGGACAGGTTCAGCATGAAACTCACGATGCGAATTATGTCAGCCGCCGTTGTGCTTTGGATGGCGCTTCAGCCAACCACGCTCAGCGCCCGGCCGGCAGTAATCCGGGACGCTGAGATCGAAAATATCATTCGCGGCTACGCGACGCCACTGCTGCAAGCAGCGGGCATCGCGCCGGGCGATGCTCGGTTGATACTGGTCCGGGATAATCAGATCAACGCCTTTGTCGCCGGTGGCATGAATATCTTTATTTACACTGGCCTATTGCGCAGCGTTGATAGCCCCGATGAAATCCGTGGCGTGCTTGCTCATGAGATCGGCCATATCGCGGGTGGCCATATCGCCAGACTCGGTGCCGAGCTGGAACGGGCTTCAGCGCAAGCGCTGTTAAGCACGATCCTTGGCGTTGCAGTGGCGGTTGCTGCAGGTAGGGCGGATGCTGGGGCAGCCGTGATTGCGGGCGGATCAGGCTCCGCACAGCGCGGCTTGCTAGCGCACACGCGCACCCAGGAAAGTGCGGCAGATCAAGCGGCGTTCCGGTATCTTGAAGTTAGTGGCCTGTCCGCAGCGGGCATGGTCGCCATGTTGGACCGTCTCGCCGGGCAAGAACTCGTATCGGACACCTATCAAGATCCTTATGTGCGCACCCATCCCTTGTCGCGGGATCGTGTGCGCTCGGCTAAGGCATTTGTCGCTCGGGCTCGCAATCCAGGCCGGACGGCCAGTCCGGCTGAGCTGGCAACCTATGACCGGATCAAGGCCAAGCTCGCCGGGTTCATTGATCCGCCACAACGCACGCTTGATCGCTATGCCGCGAATGACCCAGGCGTACCTGCACAATACGCCCGCGCCATCGCGCAATACCGCAGGGGTGATCTTGTGGCCGCATTGCGGGGCATCGATGGATTGATCCAGCAAGCGCCGAATGATCCCTATTTCCATGAGCTTAAAGGTCAGATGCTCTACGAGAATGGCCGCGTGCAGGAAGCGGCTTTGGCGTATGAATCTGCCGTTGCACTCCTGCCAAGCGACCCTGCGCTGATGGGCCCAGCAGCAAAAGCAATGATGGAAGCCGGTGGGGTAGAGCGCACGGCCCGCGCAATTCAGATGCTGGAACGCGTGACGCTGCTGGAGCCGCGCAATCCTAGTGCGTGGCTGCATCTCGGCATCGGCTACGGCAAGATGGACCGGATCGGCGATGCGTCTGTCGCACTGGCGGAAGCGAATATGTTGAACGGCCGAAAGGCGGATGCGGGGCTGCAGGCCCGCCGCGCCCAGCATCACCTGAAAGAGGGTACGCCCGGCTGGTTGAAGGCGGAGGATATTCTGCGCACGATTGAGCAACAGAAAAAATAGGGTTGCTGAGCAATGTCTGACTTTGAAACCATCCGCTATGAAAATCCCGCCCCCGGCGTCGCGCGCATTGTTCTGGCGCGGCCTGACGCCCGGAATGCGCAAGATTTGTCGATGACCTATGAAATCGACGAGGCCTTCAAGCTGGCTGGTGCTGATGATGCGATCAAGGTCGTGATTTTGGCGGGTGATGATCCGCATTTCTCATCTGGCCATGATCTGCGCGGTAAATCCGGTAAGACCATGGATGATTTCGAGCAAGTCACCATGTGGGGGGCGTTCGACGCAGGCGGCGCTGAAGGCCGCTTGAGCCGCGAGATGGAAATTTATCTTGGCATGAGCAAGCGTTGGCGGGATTTCCCTAAGCCGACAATCGCTGCCGTCCAGGGAAAATGCATTGCTGGCGGCCTGATGTTGGCCTGGGTTTGTGATTTGATCCTGGCTTCAGATGATGCGCAATTCCGTGACCCCGTGATTGATCTTGGTGTGTGCGGTGTTGAATGGTTCGCCCATCCTTGGGAGCTTGGTTGGCGGAAAGCCAAGGAATTGCTGTTCACGGCAGATTGGTTTTCTGCCGAGGAAGCCCGTGAATTCGGCATGGTCAACCGCGTGATCCCGCGCGCAGAGCTGAATGATCATGCATTGAAATTGGCGGAACAGATTGCCAGCAAGCCAGCATTTGCGCTGAAGGCGACGAAGCTGGCCATCAATCAGGCGCAGGATGCCGCCGGGTTCCAAAACGGCATGAACACAGTGTTCGCATGGCATCAGCTCTGCCACGCGCACAATATGCAGATGTTCAATTTGGCGGTCGATCCGTCCGGCCTCGCACCTTCTGTGAAAGGCCGAACGGATGCGCGCTTAGCGCCGAAGAAGTAGACGCTTATTTGACGCTGGAGAACGCCGTCGGCTGCAGGAATGAATTCGAGTAGCCGGAGATCAATGGGCCGTTTTCTTCAGTCTTAGCGCGTTTGGTCGTCCATTCTGGATCAACCATGAACTTGCCCCACTTCTCCTCGCGATCAGCGAGTGAGTCCCAAGCGAGCAGGTAGTAAAGATCCTGATTGCTTTCGCCGACAAGCACGGTCCAAAATCCGGCTTGGCGAATGCCCATGCGTTCCCAGATTTTCAGGGTGATGGTGTCGAACCGATTGAGCAGGTCCGGCATACGGCCGGGCATGGCGTGATAGACGCGAAGTTCATAGATCATTGGCTTTGTCCCAAGATTGTGTGAATGGATGGAAACTATCTTGGATCAGACGCGAGCGCCCCGGCAAGGGCTTTAGCTGAACGCAATCGCCACCCAGCCGACGACTAATACCGCCAATGCAAATGGTGCCAACTTGCGGACGATTGCGGCTTCCTGGCCGATCAGCCCAAGGGCCGCAGCCGCCATTGCGACGCGCATGGGGGACAACATGGTGTAGGCGCTGGCGACAACATTCTGCGTCGTGATGGAGATTGTGCCGCCTTCGCCCGTCGCCACGCCAAGTGCGGCTTGAAGCTCTGCCAGCATGCCGTGGGCAGCCGCGTTTGAACCCGTCAGCCATCCAGCAAGAGCCGCGAAGATCGGCGTGGCATAGCCCGCGCTTTCGCCAAGCGCACCAGCCACGGCGGATGCGATTACTGTCTGTGAGCCAGCCCCCGACATGCCTTCACCCAACACCACATAACCGGCTGTGACCACAGTCGGGACCCATGCAAGCTTTAGGGCGGCTTGGGCTTGTGTGCCGATGGACCTCGGTGTCATGCCTTTCGCCAAGCCAAACAAAATTGCAATGATGATGAGCCACGTGGCAGCGTGTGCTGCCGGGGGAAAGCCATATAGGTCTGACCAAGGCTGGATCGTCCATAGGGAGGCCAGGGTTGGTGTGACGCCAGGTATTAGCCGCAAGGCGATCAGCGCTGCTGCCAGGATCGCGAATGGGCCAGCCCGCAATGGTTCCCGCCCGCGCGCGCGGTCTATCAGCCATCGCAGTGCAAACAGCGCGCCGCCTGCAATAACGCCAGCGACATTAACAACGCCCATGCGGTTCGTGAAATAGAGGATCGTCAACAGTGCAGTGAGCCAGAGCGCTTCCGGTAACATGGCCGAGGGCTTGAATCCCCCTGGTGCCCAAAACCAAAACAGAGTCAACGCTGCTGTCAGCACCGGTATGGAGAGGATCGCACTGTCTGCTCCGAGCGTGGCCAAGGGCGTTTCGGTGAGGCCTGATGCGATCTGTGTGCCGATGGCAAGCGCGCCCCAGGGCACGAGCGACAGGGAAAGCAGGGCCAGCGGTGCAATCCGGTCGCGCGGCAGGCCGGAGCCTTGCAGGACCGCCACGGCAGCAACAGCACCAAGGCCGAACCCGCTAGCACTTTCTACGAATACGCCGAGTAGGAAGATTGCGGCGAAGGCTCGGCGCCGGGCGTCGGCTTCGCTGGCAGCCATTTCTGCAGGTGCAAAGGCTTCAGGCGAGGCGGTGAGGGCGACCCGTTGGAAGAATAAGCCCGTGATGATGATCGAGATCGCCTGCCACGCGACCCAGAGGCCACGCCCGCCAGAATCTGCGGCGGCGAACACGCGCGCAAAGGCGTCACCGTCTGTAACGACTGCCACATATATCAGCGCGATTAGGGCACCAACACATCCAGCGCGGGCGATGCTTGCCCGGCCGCTTAGCACCAAGGCAAACGCGGCTGCGAGCGGCAACAGCGCGAGCAGCAGCGTCATCAGGCTAGCGTCACGCTGCGATGTGGCGGCGGATTGCCTCCACATCTGGCGCGTTGGCGACGGGGCCGACCATGGTCAGCGTCGGCGGGCCGCTCAGTGCTTTGGCTGCAAATGCGCTAACGGCGGCGGCGTCTACAGCATCCACCCGTTCGCGCACTTCTTCGGTCGTCAGCGGGCGACCATGGATTAGAATTTGCTGGGCCAATTGCTCGGCGCGCATGGAGGTGCTTTCGCGGGACATCAGCAGACTAGCGCGGAGCTGCGCTTTGGCCCGGTTCACTTCTTCCTCACCAGCATGGTCCGCCACGGACTTCAGCTCATCAATCGCGACCTCAAGCACTTGGCCCGCTTGTTCGCCATCTGACCCTGCATAGATACCCATCATGCCGCTATCTGTCATGGCAGATAGAAACGAATATATAGAATAGCATAGGCCGCGTTTTTCGCGCACTTCCTGGAACAAACGAGAGGACATGCCGCCGCCATAAAGGGTCGAGAAAACGTGGCCAGCATAGTAATCTGGCGCTGTCAGCGGCACGCCCGGAAGGCCAAGCAAGACATGCGCTTGTTCCGAATCTTTGACGATCCGTGCTTCGCCGCCGAGATATTCAGACGCCGCTAGTGCGGGCGCTTCACCCGCCGGCATGTCACCGAATAGGTTGGTCGCCAGATCAACGAATGCGCCATGATCCACCTTGCCCGATGCACAGACAATCATGTCCCGCGGCTGGTAACGGGCTGTCATGTAATCGACAACGCCCTGGCGTGGCATAGTGCGGATGATCTCAGGCTCGCCCAAAATTGGCCGCCCAACGGACTGGCCGGGATAAGCTGCGGCCTGGAATGCGTCATGGGCGACATCCTCTGGCGTATCGGCAGCCTGGCCGATTTCCTGCAGAATGACGGTGCGCTCACGATCAAGCTCATCTTCGGCGAAGGTGGAATTGCGCAGGATGTCCGCCAGAATATCAAGCGCTAGGGGCGCGTCCTCTTTTAGCACGCGGGCGTAATAGGCTGTCACTTCCCGGCTGGTATAGGCGTTTAAGTGTCCGCCAACAGCCTCAATCTCGCCCGCGATATCTGCCGCACTGCGGCGCTCGGTGCCTTTGAAAGCCATATGCTCCAGCAGATGGGCGACGCCATTATTCTCCGCTGTTTCGGAGCGCGCGCCACTGCCGACCCATACGCCGAGCGCGGCGCTCTCCACCCCGTCAATCCGATCTGTCGTGATGGTAAGGCCATTGTTCAGGCGCGTGACGTCTACGGTCATGAAATGCGGTTCCGGAATTTGCGGACATGGTTTTGGATGACGGACAGAGTATTCGGCAACGTTGCGTAATGCTCTTCTTTGGCAAACACAGCGGCTAGGCGTTCAGGCAGTTCGGGCTCGGCTCCGGTTGCTTCCTTGATGGCCCCGGCGAACTTGGCCGGATGGGCCGTCGCCGCAACAACCATAGCCGAATCTGCAGTAGGATGCGCCTCAGCCGCGAGTAGGCCGACAGCTGTGTGCGGGTCCATAAGATAGCCGCTGGATTTCTGCCAGCGGGCGATTCCTGCCATTGTTTCTTGGTCGTCAAAACGGGCCGCGCTGAACATATCTTTGGCCGCCGCATGGCGGTTTTCGCCAACCTGCAGCACGCCGGATGCTCTGAATGTCTGCATGGCGTCTGCGGTCGCAGCGCCGTTCCGGTCATACAAATCAAACAACAGCCGCTCAAAATTCGAAGAGACTTGGATATCCATGGACGGGGAAATTGTCGGCTTAACGGGCCGCATGGTCATGTCGTCGGATTCAAAGAAGCGCGTCAGGATATCATTGGAGTTCGAGCCGATGACAAGTTTGGCGATGGGAAGGCCCATCTGCCGCGCGGCATAGGCTGCGAACACATTGCCGAAATTGCCTGTTGGCACTGCAAATGAAACCCGCCGGTCTGGCGCGCCAAGGCGAACGGCTGAATAGACATAGTAGACAATCTGCGCCATCACGCGCGCCCAGTTGATCGAGTTGACGGCAGATAGATTGACTTCGTCCCGGAATTCCGTGTCCGCGAACATCGCTTTAACAATATCCTGGCAAGCGTCGAAATCGCCCTCTACAGCGATGTTTGAGACGTTCTTTGCGGATACTGTCGTCATCTGACGCCGCTGCGCTGCGGACGTCCTGCCACTTGGATGCAGGATGCAGATATCAATGTTGTCGCGATCCCGGCAGGCCTCAATCGCGGCGGAGCCGGTATCACCGGATGTCGCGCCGACAATGGTGATCCGCTTGCCGCGCTTCTCCAGCACATGATCAAACAATCTGCCCAGAAGCTGCATCGCAACGTCTTTGAACGCCAGGGTCGGGCCATGAAAAAGCTCAAGCGCCCACAGATCGCGGTCCAGCTGGACGAGGGGCGTGACGGCTGGATGGCCGAACGCAGAATAGCTTTCGGTCAGGATGCGCCGGTAGGCGTCCGCATCAATGGGGCCGCGTACGAAGGGCCAGGTTACGCGAAAGGCCGTTTCGACATAATCCAGGCCGCGCAAGTCACGCAGTGCCTGGGCGCTCAGTTGTGGCCATTCTTCTGGCACGTACAAGCCGCCGTCTTCGGCCAGGCCCGCCAACAGGACGCCTTCAAAGTCTAAAACCGGCGCCTGGCCGCGCGTGGAGATATATCGCATCGTCAAGTCCGCTTCGCTGTGGACGCCGCATCTGGCGCTGCTTGGATCGAGGAATATACCTTTCCCGCCGGAGCGTATAGGGAGTAGCCTGAATTGCTCTGACCCAGGATTTCCCTATTTATGGCCCGCACTTCAAACCGCCCGATCTACGGCATTGTCATGATGCTGATTTCGATGAGCTGCATCGCGATTGTTGATGCGCTCGGCAAGCGCGTGATTGCGACCATGCCGCAGCTTGAAGTGGTCGGCTTGTACTTCCTCATTATCTGGATCCTGTCGCTACTTTATGCCTATGCGAACAGCGTCCCTGTGCGGGTTCTGGTGCGGACGGAAGCGCCATTTCTGCAGCTCGCACGTGGCATGATGCTCGTTTGCTCGCTCTCGTTACTGTTCATTGCGCTCAAGTATTTGCCATTGGCTGAAGCGACGGTGATCAGCTTTACCTCACCCCTATGGGTTGTCGCATTCTCGGCACCGTTCTTAGGCGAAAAGGTTGGCTGGCAGCGCTGGGCGGCCGTGGGTGCTGGGCTCATCGGTGCGGCTATAGTGATGCGCCCGGGGACAGAGATATTCCAGTGGATGGCTCTGCTGCCACTAATCGGCGCGATGTTCTTTGCTGGATACACCATTATCACCCGGATGCTGGCGGGCCGGGACCGATTTGAGACCACGTTGTTTTACAGCTTTCTGGTGGGATCAACCGTCGTACTCGGCGCTGCATATGTTGTTGGTTGGCAGGAGCCAACGTTTGCGGAATGGATCCAGCTGGCAGGCATGGGCGCGCTTGGCATGGTGGCGCATCTGACCATGTTGCAAAGCTTGGAATCAGCAGATGCCTCATTGGTGGCACCATTCAACTACGTCCGAATTATCTGGGCGGTCGCGTTGGGGTACCTTTGGTTTGGGACAGCGCCGGGCATGGCTACTATCATTGGCGGTGGGGTTATCGTCGCAAGCGGATTGTTCGTTTTGTGGCGGGAAACGCGCATTAAAAAATCATCTGAATAAGTAGGAATGACAGCATGGAATTAGGCTTGCAGGGCAAACGTGCCATCATCACCGGTGCCAGCCGCGGCATTGGTTTTGCTATCGCAGACGCATTGGCCGCAGAAGGATGTGCTGTATCGATCTGCGCACGGGGACAGGCTGGCCTGGATGCAGCGGCAGCGAAGATCAGCGCACGTGGCAGCACGGTTCACGCAGCGGCCTGTGATGTGTCAGATAAAGATGCGCTAGAGGGCTACATGGATAGCGCCATCGGGGCACTCGGCGGGCTTGATGTGCTGGTGAACAATCCATCGGGCTTTGGTCGTACCGATGATGAGGAGGGCTGGCGTGTCGGCTTAGAGGTTGACCTGATGGCGCTGGTTCGCGCCTCCTGGAAAGCCGTGGATGCCATGCAGGCGGTAGGCGGCGGGTCCATCGTGCATATTTCGTCGATCTCCGGCCTCACGTCATCAACGCGGACGCCGCCTTATGGTGCGGTGAAAGCAGCTGTTATTCAGTACACATTAACCCAAGCAGCCCAGCTAGCTCCGGATGGCATCCGCGTGAACTGCATCGCCCCGGGCTCCATTGATTTCCCTGGCGGCACTTGGGATGACGCCCGGCAGAACAATCCAGCCCTCTATGAAGGCATCCGCCAGTCGATCCCGTCCGGTCGCTTTGGCGCGCCGGAAGAGGTCGCCAACCTCGCCGTATTCCTGGCCTCCAATGCCGCCAGCTGGGTCACGGGCCAGACCATTGCGGCAGACGGCGGGCAAATGCTTTAAGGCAATTCCCGACCAATCTGGATCAGATTAGTCGGGATAAATTGCCCGCAATCAATGTGATAGAGCGCCGGGCTGCGTAGCCAAGCGACGCACGGCACTCTAGCCGTTCAGCGCTTTATCCGCGATTTCAAAAATATCGCGTGAGATGTTTTGGGTGGCAAGAATGCGATATAAGGCGGCTTGCATTTGCGACTGGCGTGCGGAATCCATACGTTTCCAGCGGCCAAGCGGGGCGAGCATGCGGGCTGCCGTTTGTGGATTAAGCTTGTCGATCGCCAGTATTTGTTCCGTGAAGAACTTGTAGCCAGTGCCATCTGCAGCATGGAATGCCGTTGGATTAGACGCCGCAAATGCGCCAATCAGAGACCGGGCCTTATTCGGATTGCCGAGTGTGAATGTCGGGTCCTCCATAGCCCGGCGGATGTCCGTGAGGGCATCAGGCCCAGGTGCCGTCGCGGTAAGGACAAACCATTTGTCTAGTGTGAGGGGATCCCCAGCATAGCGGTCATGGAAAGCGGCTATGGCTTCGGTGCGGGCATCGCCGGGTTGATCGTTGAGTGCAGCCAAGGCTGACATGCGATCGGTCATATTATTCGCGGAGTGGTAGGCATTCAGGGCGCGTTCCGTTCCGCCTGACAGTGTCGCCAGGTAGCCAAGGGCTGCTCCGCGTTCAGCACGCTGGCCAGCGGATGCAGCATCCGGTGAAAACTGGTTGTTCGCATCGGTTCTGGTCGCGATTGTATCCAGTTCTTTTTCAAATGCTTCGGCGAGGGTGCGGCGCAAGTGTTGCCGCACCTTGTGTACGGCATTTACATCGGCGGTCGTCATTGCATCCGCCAGATTATCCTCACTTGGCAATGTCATGAGCAATGCGCGGAATGCCGGTTCAATTGTTGCATCTGTGAGTGCCTGGCCCCAAGCGGCGACGAAGGCCGCGGACGGATTGAGGCTATTGCCGGACTGCAATTGATCTACCATCGACCGCATTGCATCCATCGCAAAGCGCTGGCCGGCTTCCCACCGATTGAACGGGTCGCTGTCGTGGGCCATACGAAACGCACGGGTTTCAGGCACTTCTTCCATTTCAAGACGGATCGGTGCCGAAAAGCCCCGGTTTATGGAAAGGACAGGCTTGGTCCGCAGGCCATTGAACGTCCAGGTTTGCTCAGCATCCTTCAAGATCAGCAATTCAGACGCTATGTCATTGCCATCAGGCCCAATCAGACCGAGCCGGATCGGCATAGTCAGCGGCATGGGAGATGACTGTTTGGTCACGATTGGGGTTTGTTGAAGCAAAGTGAGTGTCAGCGTATCGCCTGCAAATGCCGCATCGACCGACACAACCGGTGTGCCTGCTTGGGAATACCAGCGCTGGAATGACGTCAAATCGTGGCCGCTAGCACCAGCCATCGCGTTCACAAAATCATCGCAGGTCGCCGCCGTGCCATCGTGGCGGTCAAAGTAGAGATCGATCCCTTTATAATAGGCGTCTGACCCCAGCAGCGTGTGCATCATACCAATGACTTCAGCGCCCTTTTCATAGATGGTCGCGGTGTAGAAGTTATTGATTTCTATGTAGGAATCAGGGCGAATGGCGTGGGCAAGGGGGCCTGCATCTTCCGGGAATTGGCGTGCACGCAGTCGCTTCACATCGTTGATGCGCTGCACGGCAGCGGAGCGTTCATCAGCAGAGAATTGTTGGTCCCGAAATACCGTCAGGCCTTCTTTTAGGGAAAGCTGGAACCAGTCCCGGCACGTAACGCGATTGCCTGTCCAGTTATGGAAATATTCGTGTGCGACGACGCTTTCGATGAAGGCATAGTCTGTATCAGTTGCTGTATCAGGCTCGGCCAGAATGTACTTCGCGTTGAAGACATTGAGGCTCTTGTTTTCCATAGCGCCCATATTGAAGGCGGAAATGGCGACAATGTTGAATTGCCCAAGGTCATATTCCAGGGCGTAAACGCGCTCATCCCAGGCAAATGAGCGCTTGAGCGCATCCATTGCGTAAGCGGCTTTATGATCTTGGCCGGGATCAGTCCAAATATGGAGGTCGACTGTCTTGCCGGATTTCGTCGTAAATGTATCCGATAGCCTGCCGAGATTCCCGGCAACAAGCGCGAAGAGATAGCAAGGCTTGTTCCATGGGTCGCGCCAGCGCGCAAAGTGGCGGCCGTCATCCAACTGGCCCTCATCAACCAAATCTCCATTAGAGAGGAGTGTTGGTAGGACCGCTGCATCACCTTGGATTTCGACATCATACGTGGTCATCACGTCGGGCCGGTCAAGGAAATAGGTGATGCGCCGGAAACCTTCGGCCTCGCACTGGGTGCAGTAGATGCCGTCAGACAGATAGAGACCTTCAAGACGTGTGTTCTTCGCCGGGTTGATCTCAACTTCGGTATGAAGCGTGAAGGGGGTACTTGGTGGCGCGAAGATTGTTAGCGTTTCAGGGTTGATGGCGTAACTGCTCGATTGCAGAGGCTCTCCGTTAATGGCGATTGAGGTTAGTTTGAGGTCCTCGCCATCGAGGATGAGTTCGCCGCCTTTTAAGCCAGTCCAGCGCTCAAAGCCAATCTCTGCAGTTACTTTGGTTGCGATTGGATCAAGGTCAAAGGTCAGCTTGACCGATGTTATGGCGTAAGGGGGCGGCGCGTAATTTTCCCGCCGGATCGTGACAGGGTCTTCCGTGCGCATGGCCGGACTCCTAAACGCGCTCTGACAACCAAATGGCTAACTTTGAACCACGCTTAATAACGTGGGTCAGTATATCATATCCTGGTGCCAATTCCGCCTCTCTTTCAAGGCCAATATCGCGATGCTCTAATTCTTCAGCACGAAACTCTTCAATGGCCTCTTTTAGTGGTGCTTCTTCAGGGCCGAGTGCATCCAGTTGGCCTTGATAATGCTCATCAATCGCTTCCTCGACCGCGACCGTGCAGGCCATCGCAGCGCGTGGACCCATTAACGCTGTTGCAGCACCTAATGCGAATCCAGCCGCATGCCACACAGGCAATAACGCGGTCGGGCGGACGCCACGATCGCCAATCGCGTTCTCGAAATATTTGAGGTGCTTTTCTTCCTGTTCCGCCATATGGCGCAGGATCGGGCCGTGTTCGCCGTCGCCCAATACAGAAAGCTGGCCGGCATAGATCCGCTTGGCACCATATTCACCGGCATGATCAACGCGCACAAAGCGTTCAACCATCTCTTCAGGGTTGGGATCGCCCGGCAGGCGTTCATGGGCAGTTGGTTTGTCATTGCTCATATCGAACTGGCGCGTCCCTGGCGGATATTTAAGGTATCTCTAACTACGATATAGAGCGCACCAATGCCTGCGGCGAGAGCGACAAGGCCGTTCCAGCCTGCCATCGAAATACCGAGCATCGACCAAGCGACCTGATCGCAGCGCACCATCGGGCGGTTCAGCAATTGCTCGCGCAGGTCGGCGATACCGCCCTGGCCGAACCCACTAAACCCAGCGCCGCATGCTTTCGTTCCGGCCCACCATTGTTGCTCGACACCAACATGAAACGCTGCGACGCCAGCCCCTATCAGCACCGCGATACCGGCAAGGGCCAGCAAAGCCAACGCCACGGCAATCCGGCTTTTGCCTTCTGCAAACAGTGCAAGTGTGGCCAGAACGACGCCTGCGGCCCAAGCCTTGCGTTGCTCAATGCAGAGATTGCATGGCTCCAGCCCGCCCCAATATTGGAACGCTAGGGCTGCACCCAGCATGAGCAATCCAATGGCGGCAATCAGGCCGGCTGCATTGAACCGGGGCATGGTCAAGAGTTTGTTCATGGCCGCAATATAGTCCGACACTGGCGTTCAGCACGGGCGACGCGTCGTCTCACTCTATCAGTCTAAGGTCAGGCCCCTAGTTTGGGCGGGTGATGATCACACCCTGATCGACCGGCTTCTCGCCAGCGATAGCGCTCCAATTGCTTTTGAGCGCTATCAGCGAGTCGCGCTGGCGTTCGGTGTCAATGATCGCTTCAACGGACATACCGGCACGCAGCAGGTCTAAGCCAGGACCGGGCTCAAGCCGCAGCCTGACAGGAAGCCGCTGCACGACTTTCACCCAGTTACCCGTTGCATTCTGGGGCGGTAGAATTGCGAATTCAGCACCTGTCGCGGGGCTAATGCTTGCGACAACGGCGGTGATCTTCACGTCCGGATAAGCGTCCGGGGTCACGGTCGCGCGCTGCCCAAGCTCAATATGGGTAAGCTCTGTTTCCTTCAGGTTTGCGACAACCCAATGGGTGCGGTCTGCAATTAGGCTGAAGGCCGGATCACCGGTCTCAAGATGCTCACCAACCTGTAGGCGCATATTGGAGATAATGCCAGGTGTTGGCGCTCGGATGACGGTGCGCGCCAAATCAAGCTTCGCAGCTTCAAGGACTGCGGCGCGTTCGCGATAAAGCGCACGTTCCGGCAGGGGCAGATCAGGATTGCCGCCAAGCGCTGCTTCAAGCCGCTGAACCTTGGCCCTGGCAGTGCGAAGTCGTTCACGGGCAACGGAAAGCTCAAGTTCAGCTGCGTCTGCTGTGGACCGTGTGGTCACACCGCGTCTAAGCAGGCTCCGTTGGCGCTTAACCGTCTTGTTATAATAGCCGATCCGGCTACGGAACTCGCCAACTTCAGTTTGTGCCTCAGCCAATTCGGCGCGCATATGCATGAATGTCGTTGCGACCTTCGCCAGATCAGCCTCAGCTTTGGCGACGGCGATGCGGAAGGGGGCTGGGTCAAGTCGGAACAGGACTTCGCCCACATCTACTCTGTCATGGTCGCGCACCAGAACATCGGTGACACGGCCATCAAGGTCCGGGCTAATTTGTACAATATCAGCTTTGACATAGGCGTTCTCGGTCGAAACATAACGACCGCCGGTCAAATAGACATATGCGGCAGCACCGATGACGATGGCAGGTAGGCAGAGCAGTAGAATAAACCGCAATGCGCCTCGGGATAGTCTTTTCGATACCATATTCGTTACTCCGCCGCTGCAGTTGCTGCGAGCGTTGCCGGGGCGCTGGCGGTGACAATGCTAGAGAGGCGCGCGCGCACGGATTCCATCAGTGTCATCAAAGTCTCTCGTTGTTCTGCGTTCAGATCACTCAATGCATCATCGACAATGGCGTCAGCGACGGCGCGCATTTGGTCTTGCTGGCCGGTCGCCAGTTCCGTTGGGAACACCCGGCGCACGCGTCTGTCAGTTGGGTCCGGTTCGCGGCGAACAAGGCCGTTTTCTTCCAGGCGATCAACGAGGCGGCCTGCAGTGGCACGCTCCATTTCCATCATGTCGGCAAGTTCGGTTTGGGAGCAGCCGGGCCGCCGTGCGAGCCGGGCCAGCACCATCCATTGCGCCCGTGTCACGCCAAGGGCTGAAACCTGGCGGTCGAACTCCGTCCGCATCAACCGAGAAATGTCAGCGGAGAGAAAGCCGACATGCCGATCATCATCAAATTTCGGCACCATATTGGAGCCCCTGTCAGAATCGATTTCACCTGTGAGAGAGCGGTTATAATCGCGGCTCTTATTGTCGTCCAGACTATTGTTGCATCAGATAATGTAACGCAGATTACTTTTTTGTGAGCGCGTCCGGTAAATACCAAGCTGCCATAGCCAGAGATACGCAAATCATAGCGCCAAATCCCACCTCATAAGAGCCATTGGCGGACAGCGCGGCTGACAGTGCCTGGGGGAATGCCATGGACCCAAGGAAGGTCAGCGCCAGCACACCGCTTGTAGCCATGCCGACCTGACCAGGCGGCGCTTGGCGCGCCACTTCTGTCAGCATCAGGCCATTCCAGGCGATCACCGTTGCGCCCAAGCTGATCGCGACGGCGAAGACCGCCAGCAGGTCCCAAGAGCTATCCACCATGATGAGCCCGATCATGGCTGCGGCCATGGCGATGGGTAGCAGCATCAGGAGCACGGACGTTCGCACATAGTCAGCAGCGCCACCCCACAGAATACGTCCAGCGATGGCGGTCAAATTTGCGATGGCCAGGGCCTGCGCAGCTTGCTGATTTGAATAGCCGTGCTTGGTTTCCAGGTAGACAACCATGAACGACGTCACAGTGACTTGCACACCGGCGAAAGCCAAGCTGGCGCAGGCGATACGCCGGAGGCGGCGCACCGTCCACACCATGCCAAGGGCCAGTCGAGCGCCAGCAAACCCAATCCGCGCTTCGGGGCTTCGATCCACATCCAGAATAGCAACCGCAAGGCCGATTAGAATTGCTGCGATCCAGCAGACAATGGCAACAATGATGATCGTTGTCTGCCAGCCATATATTTCGTTCAGGATGGGTAATGATATCCCAGCGAGCGCATAGCCAATGGGCACACCCGTCTGTTTGATCGACATGACGAGCCCCAGCCGGTTCGCCGGTGCCCATCTGGACAGAACAATTGAGCTTGCGGGCGTCATCGGACCATAGCCCGCGCCGATAATCAGCGCCGAAGCAATGAACGCAACTGGGTGGCCTATTGCAGCAAATGAGATTCCGATGGCAGTCAGCAGCGCTCCGATCTGAACGGCACGGACACCGCCGTACCGCATAATCAGGCCGCCGCCTCCAAGCGTCGCGATGGCAGATGCGAGGAATACAGTACCGGTGTAGATGCCGATCAAGCTGGCATCTAAGCCCGTATCCTTCGCAATAAAGGTTGCGAGGACGGCTGGTGATAATTGTGCAGCAGCACCCAACGCCTGCCCGCTCATGGTCGCGGCCAGGGCCAGCCAGGTGCGGCTGTCCCATTGCTGCTGAACGGCGGCGCCAGGTGTGTCTGTGGTCACTCTTGCAGATGCCGGGTGTCGGCGTGGCGCGCCCGCAGGCTATCGGCGGCTTTGCCGACAATACGGGCGATCCGATCAGGGGCAAAAGCCGTTTGGCTGAGCGCGATACCCATATCGAACACTTCATCATAGCGCTGGATCATGCCGTCGTTCAGCCGAAACCGGCTCATGCCTTCAAACAGAATGCGCTTGCCGACAGCGCCTTCCAGCCTGGATTCATAGGAGAATGACCAGTTGGAATAGCCGATGCCACCGCCTTCAAGCGGTTCGCGCATATCCCAGCGGAAGGCTTTTGCATCTCGCCAGAAATGGTTGTCCAGCATATCCTGAATGGCGTCTCGGCCTTTGAATTCGCCGTAGAACGTGTCGTGGTACACGCCGTCTTCCGTGAACAACGCTGCCAGCGCATGCCCATCGCCTGCTTCAACAGCGGCAGTGAACTGGCCCAGAATATCGGTGAAAGCCATTGCGTTTAGCCGTGGAGCTTGGCGCGAAGGAAGTCTGTCATAGCATTGAACGCCTTCGCGGCGTCAGGGCCAGTAATGCGGGCGCGGGCAAAACCGTGGATCATGCCTTCGGCCCGGTAGTATCCGGTCTCAACGCCAAAGCCCATCAGTTTGGCGGCATAGATCAAGCCATCGTCCAGCAGCGGGTCAAATTCCGCGACCAGCACATATGCAGGCGGCAGACCGGTAAGATCAGCAGCGACCATTGGTGTTGCCAGTGGGTCTGTGGATGCGCCAGACATCGCTTCGCCCAAATACTTGTCCCAGTATCCGCGCATGTTGGATGTTGTTAGGCCGGGTGCGTCTGCGTTTCGTTGATAGCTATCAAACTCCAGCTTATCCGTCAGGCAGGGATAGATCAGGCCCTGGCATTTGAGAGCGGGGCCGCCATGGTCCCGCGCCCAAAGTGCCACAGCAGCGGCGAGGTTGCCGCCAGCACTATCACCAGATACGCCGATCAGGCTGCCGTCCACGCCGTAATCGCCGGGGTTCTTTGCGACATGCTCTAGGGCTGCCACGCAATCGTGGAGCGCTGCTGGGTAGGGGTGTTCTGGCGCTAAGCGGTAATCCACGCTGATCACGACAGCGCCCGTTTCCCCAGCAAGGCCCCAGCCATTGGTATCACTGGTATCGCAATCGCCCTTAACAAACCCGCCGCCGTGGTAATAAAGCAGCGCCGGTTTTGCCCCAGCGCCTGCAGGTGTGTAGATGCGGATTGGCACGGCATTGCCGTCACGGCCTGGAACCATGCGGTTTTCGACCATCATCCCAGCAGGAGGCGGGACGGCATTGGCACGGGCGTATTCAGACCAAATCTGCCTGTCTTCGGCCAGGTTCTGACCTTGTGGCAGGCTTGCGCGGGCCGCGATCAGGGGCTGTACGTCTGGGTGCAGGTCAAAGCTCATGGCATATCCTCATGTTTCGCTTGTTTTAATAATGCGGCGGGGTCTGCTGCGCCATAGGCTCTTGTTGCTGCATCGGGCGTTACATATCCATCTAGCAGGTCCAAACCGATCGCCGCTGGATCGCGCCCGCTGACAGCACCGAACCCGCCGGACCCTGGCGTTACCATGTCGACCACCGATCCACCGGGTGCCGCGAAGGCCCCTTTGCTTGGCAAGCTGCGGGTTGCACCATCGGGTGTTGTCACCGTCACCGTTGCTGGAATGCCGGGGGCTCCCCCCGCCAAGCCGAAGGGTGGGGATGTCATGCGCTCCATACACAATGCGCCGGTTGCATCTGCGCCATCTAGCATCCGCCAAGTGCGGCGCGCACCGGCACCGCCCCGGAATTTGCCTGCACCACCCGAATTCGGCTCAATCTCATAGCGCTCGACCCGCACAGGGAATGCCATTTCCAGCACTTCAACGGGCGTGTTCATGGTGTTGGAAATACCGCTCGCGACGACGTTGATGCCGTCCTTATTGGGCCTGGCCCCGAACCCACCCTTGACGGTTTCATAGGACACATAGCGCCGCCCATTGCGCGGATCGAGCCCGCCCAATGTCAACACGGCGGAGGTGCCTTGGCTGCAGGCCATCACCTGGTCCGGCATGAATTCAGCCAGCGCGCCCATCACCATATCGGCCGTCCGGTGGGACATTTCATGATTGGCGTACACAACAGGTGCCGGGAATTCGACATTGACGACTGTGCCCTTGGGGGCCGTGACCTCAATCGCGCGCCAGCACCCAGAATTCGGTGGAATCAGGCTATTGGGATCAATCGCTGTCTTCAGTCCGCAGAATACGCCAGAAGCGGAAACGGAAAGCGGCGCGTTCATTGGGCCGGCGACCTGTGCGTCCGTGCCAGCGAAATCAACGGTGATCCGGTCGCCGAACTTCTTCACCCGCATCCGGACCCAGAACGGGGCGTCGCTGCCGTCTGCATGGTCTGGAATGCCGTCGCCGTCGCAGAAGTCTTCGAAATAGCCTTCCCCATCTGGTAGTTCGCTAAGGGCTGCGCGCATCAACCGGTCAGAATAGTTCATGACATCGGCCATATATTCGACCAGCCGTTCGGCACCGTATCGGTCCGCCAGTGTTTTCAACCGCTCTGCAGCACGCAGGGTCGCTGCGAGTTGGGAGCCAAGATCGCCTTTGCGCTCATCCGGCGTGCGGACATTGGATAGAATGACGGCTTCCAGCGCTTCATTCAACACGCCTTTGTCGTAGAGACGTACTGGTGGGAGGCGAAGTCCCTCGCCATAAATTTCTGTCACGGCGCCATAGCTGCCGGGTGTCGCGGAGCCAACGTCTGGCCAATGGGCGCGGAGACAGGTGAAGCCCAGATGCACGTCACCATGGAATGCAGGCCGGACCACATTCACATCCGGCAAATGGCTGCCGCCGAAATACGGATCATTGTGAATGAATACGTCACCTTCATAGACGTCATCGCCAAAGGCTTGCACCACGGCACGCACGGCATCTGGCATAGAGCCTAGATGGATTGGTAGGTCCGGCCCTTGCGCAACCATATCCCCGGCGCGGTCAAACACGCCGCAGGAATAGTCGCCAGCGGACTTGAGGATTGGCGAGTAGGCGGTTTTAGCCAGTACGACCCGCATTTCCTCCGCGATCTTATAGAGGCTGTTTTTGACGATTTCGAATGTCGCGGGATCATTCTGATTTGGCCTGCTCATGCGCTTGCTCCCGTGATGCGGATATAGCCATCGCTATCCATTTCGGCCTGCCATCCCGGAGGCACAAGGATGGTGCTTTCCAAGGATTCAATGACGGATGGGCCTATGGCAGTGCGCCCTTTAGGCATTTTTACCCGGTCCAGAATTTCCGCCTGCAGTGTCTCACCTCTGAACAGAACGGCGCGGCTGCCCTTTATGGGCTCAGCGCCGACCTGTGGTTCCTGGCGGATCGCGAGTGCGGGAATTTTACCGATGGCGGACACACGAAGGCTGACAATCTGCACCGGTTCCCCCCGGTTATCATGCCCATAAGTTTGCCGATGCCGGTCGTGAAATGCTTCTGCAGCGCTGGCCAATGCGTTTGCATCAAAGGATGACGCGGCAGGCACGCTCAATTCGTAGGATTGGCGCTCATAGCGGGCATCCATCGTGCGTTGGAATTGCCTGCGCTCTGGCGGTGTTCCAGCGCGGTCGAGTATGGCGGCACCCTCTGCCTCCAATTCTGCGAAAGCGGCCTCCATGGCGGCGGCGTCGGCGGTGTCAGTTGTGACATATACTGTGCGAACATAATCCCGCTGCAAATCAGACCCGACCAAGCCAAGGGCAGAGAATGCGCCCGGGATTGGTGGGCAGATCACCTCTGCCATGCCGAGTTCTTCGGCAAGTGCGACCGCATGGAGTGGCCCAGCACCGCCAAATGCGGCAAGGGTGAAATCGCGGGGATCATGCCCGCGCTCGACGGAGACAATTTTAAGCGCCTCGGCCATGGCGTGGTTCACGATATCGATGACGGCCGCCGCTGCTGCACGGGCGTCTATGCCAAGCGGCTTGGCCAGCTTCTCTGTGATGGCGGCTTCTGCGGCATCGAAATCAATCTCCATCTCGCCAGCCAGCAGGGAGCTTCGATCCAAATATCCAAGCAAGAGATTGCAATCCGTCACAGTGGGTTCTGTTCCGCCGCGACCATAGCAAACCGGTCCCGGTTCAGCGCCCGCACTGCCGGGCCCGACGCGAAGGCCGCCTGCTGCATCGACCCAGGCGATGGACCCGCCGCCAGCCGATACTTCTGCCAGATCGATCACAGGTACCCGAATTGGATGGCCGGTGCCGTTCATCCAGCGATTGGCACTGGCACCGCCGCCAACTTCATATTCCGGCGTGGTTTCATACTTGCCGTTCTGGATCAGGCTGGCTTTGGCCGTCGTCCCGCCCATGTCAAAGGAAAGCAGATCAGGCCGCCCACATTGTGCTGCGGCCAGGGCTGCAGCGACGACGCCTGCAGCAGGTCCGCTTTCAACCGCCATGGCGGGCATCGCCACACCTTCTGCCGCTTCAAACACGCCGCCATTCGATCCCATGACATACATTGGCGGCAGGCCAAGTGCTTCCGTGGCTTGTACTAACCGATCCAGGTATGACGCCAGAATGGGGCCGACATAGGCGCAGACGGCCGTGGTAGATGCGCGCTCAAATTCCTTGATTTCGGGCAAGACTTCGCAGGAAAGATATATGGGAACGCCCGGAAGCCCCGCGCGCAAGCGCTCGCCAAGGCGCTGTTCATGGGCGGGGTTCAGGAAGCTGAACAGTAAGGATACGGCGACGGCCTCGACCTTATCCGCTTTAAGCGTCTCAATCAGCGCATCGATTTCATCTTCAGCCAGCGGTGTGACGATTTCTGCGTCGGCGCCAATCCGTTCCGTGATCTCGAAGCGGCGGCGGCGTGGGGCCAGCACTGCGGGTGCGTCCTGGAATAGGTCATATAGGTCTGGCCGGGCGGAGCGGCGAAGCTCAAGCACATCCCTGAACCCACGCGTCATGATAACGGCGGCGCGGGCACCCTTCTCCTCAAGCAGTGCATTGGTAACGACTGTCGTTGCATGCGCCAGGAGCCCAACATCAGCCGCCTGAACGCCATATCGCTCCATCGCTTGAGCGAGTGCGGAGAGGACCCCAGCGGCAAAATCCTGCGGCGTTGTAGGTGCTTTCGCAACGCCAATTTCGCCTGTCGCGTCATCCACAAGTGCGACGTCCGTAAAGGTGCCGCCAATATCCACGCCAATTCGCCAAGCCATGCGTACGCTCCAGATTTTCCGGTGTGAGAATGCTATGCGGTAACGCCCTCTAACAGCAATGGTCGAAGGTATGGCGGATGGCTTGGCGTCGCCTGTTTGCTGGGGCAGATTGGGCCATCACTTGTGAGGGAATCATGTCAACCAAACGTATCGCCGTTATTGGCGCAGGTGCCGCTGGGCTTTGTTCGGCAAAGTATTTGAAGGCTGCCGGGTTTGACGTGACGATCTTTGAGATCGGTAGTGAGATTGGCGGTATGTGGCGTTATCAGAACGATAATGGCCTTTCAAACGCCTATCGCACGCTGCATATCAATACCTCGCGCACCGTCACGCGTTTCCATGATCTGGACTTTGATGACGGCGTGCAGTCGTTTCCAGATCATGCGGATATGCATCGCTATTTGATGAAATACGCCAAGCATTTTGGCATCGATGCGTTGATTAGATTCAACACGCCGGTTCGGCAAATTGCGCCTGCTTTTGATCCTGCAAAGGGGGAAGCACCGCAATGGCGTGTGGAAACGGACAGCGGCGTTGAGACCTTCGATGCGGTTTTGTGCGCCACTGGCCACCTTTCCAAGCCACGCCATGTGCCAATGTTCGAGCAAGGCTTTGGCGGCGAGTATCTGCACAGTTTCTATTATCGCCGCCCGGAGGATTATGTTGGCAAGCGCATCTGCGTGATCGGCGTTGGCAATAGTGCCTGCGATATCGCGAGTGATGTATGTGTAACGTCTGCGCGGACGGTGCTGGTGGCCCGGTCCACGCCGATTATCTTGCCGAAGCTGATGTTTGGGCGCCCGTTCACAGAAATCACACGCAAGATCCAACGACCCTGGATTCCGGCTGGCATCCGTAGGCGTCTCACGCGCTTTCTGGCCTATGTGGCCCACGGTGATCTGACGAAGCTTGGGTTTCGTCCGCCATCTGCGGAGCGCCTGCACGTCACCTCCAACGGCACAATTGTAAACGATATCGCCTATCGCCGCGTGGAGCTAAAACAGGATATCCAGCGGATCGAAGGCAAGGTCATTCACTTTAATGATGGCGCGTCCGATGTGTTCGATACGATCATCGCCGCCACCGGATATAAATGCGATTTATCGTTCCTGGCGGATGGCCTTGTTACGGGTAACCCGGACGAAAACAAGCTTGATTTATACAAACGTATTGTGCCGCCAGAATGGCCCGGTCTCTACATGATCGGCTTTTTCAATACCGACACAGCGCTGAATATGGTGTTTGAACATCAGGCGCGATGGGTGCGAGATATCATTGCGGGCAAAGTGCAATTGCCGCCGCCTGATGTCATGCGCCAGAATGTTGAGGCGAAGGCGGAATGGGTTCATACGCACTTTAAGCAAACGCCACGGCATGGCATCGAGGAAGAGCATGTGCCGTATCTGGCGGAATTGAAAAAAGCAGGCGCGCCGCCCGCATGATTGGTCGGCCTAAGATTGGGAGCATTACGGAATGACAGGACTTCTTGATGGCCATTTGGCCTTCGTTACGGGCGGTGGATCAGGCATCGGCCAGGGCATTGCTGAAGGCTATGCGCGGGAAGGCGCACGGGTCATCGCAGCTGATGTGAATTTGGCGGGTGCTGAAGAAACCGCCAGCCACATCAAGGATGCTGGCGGTGAAGCCTGGGCGATGAAGCTGGATGTCACGGACATGCAGGGCGTTCAATCCATCGCGCGAAAGGTCGAAGCGGATATCGGCCCGGTCTCCATTTTGGTGAACAATGCCGGCATTGTGCGCCGTGCCACCATCGATAGCGGCAATGCGATTGATGATTGGAATGATACAGTCGCGGTCAATATCACTGGCCTCTTCAATTGCGTGCATTCCTTCCAGGACCAGCTTAAAGCGACCAAAGGACGGGTGATTAATATCGGCTCAATCCAGAGCTTTGTGCACACGCCAAACTCGGTCGCCTATACGACTTCTAAGGGTGCGGTGAAGAACTTCACCATTGGCATGGCGGCGGAACTGGCACCGTTTGGCGTGCGCGTAAATGCCATCGGCCCCGGCCTTATCTTCACGCCGCTGAATGAAGCTGGCATCCAGCAGCAGCCAGAGATGCTGGAACGCTTCATGCGCCATATCCCCATGGGCCGCCCAGGTAAGCCAGAGGATATCGTCGGCCCAGCAATCTTCCTCGCCAGCGATCTCTCACAATATGTCACCGGTGTCCTGATCCCAAGCGACGGCGGTTATTTGACCGTTTAACGCATTCATTGGAAGCAGAGATGACACTCGCCCCGCTTTCTTTGAATGGCGAGCATGTGCAGTTGACGCCGGAAGGTGGGTTGTTCCTGGCGGCATGCCGCACGCTCGTCGTGGCCGACCTGCATTTCGAGAAGGGCTCGGCTATGGCGGCGCGGGGGCGGCGGCTGGCACCACCCTATGACACGACGGCGACGCTAGACCGGTTGCAACGGCTAGTCAGGCGGATGCAGCCGAAGCGCGTCGTGGCGCTGGGGGACAGTTTTCACGACGGGGCTGGGCCGCTGCGTTTAGGCGATGCTGAGGCCAGGCGTATTCAGGCGTTGACGAAAACTGTGGAGTGGGTGTGGATTGCAGGCAATCATGATCCTGATCCACCGGCCGCACTTGGTGGTACCGCAGCGACGGAGCTTTTGGCTGGCAGTCTATTGCTCCGTCATGAGCCACGGTCTGGACCGCGTCCGGGCGAAGTCGCTGGCCATCTTCATCCAAAGGCCGCTGTCGCTACATCTGCCCGCAGGGTTAGTGGTTTCTGTTTCGTGACAGATGGCCAGCGCATGATTTTGCCTGCATTTGGTGCCTATACGGGTGGGTTGGATGTGCACACGCCTGTAATCCGGGATCTGTTCAAACGGGGCCTCAAGGTTTTCCTGTTGGGGCAGGAGCGGCTCTACCAATTTCCGATGAGTAAGCTTAGCAAACCGCGCCGGGTATCGACCTTGTAGATAACTTTGGGTGTTTGGATTTGCGGCGAGCGGCGGCATCCGCTATCAACCGACGCAACATCTAGTATCTAATGAATGGCTCAAGCGCATGACGGCGACTGCCTGGATCCTAAACGGCCCCAATCTGAACATGCTCGGCATTCGCCAGCCTGAAATATACGGCTATGCGACGCTGGCGGATGTAGAAGCGATGTGCCGGGAAAAAGGAAAGGCGTTGGGTTTTGGCGTCGATTTCCGACAATCCAATCATGAGGGCGACCTTATCACCTGGGTGCAGGAAGCGCGGACTGCCGCCGCTGGTGTCATTATCAACGGCGCTGGGCTAACGCACACCTCCGTTGCACTGATGGACGCGCTGATGTTGATTGAGGCCCCCGTCATTGAAGTCCATCTCTCCAACATTCACAGGCGTGAGGCTTTCCGGCATCACTCCTATATCTCGAAGGCCGCGACCGGTTCTATTGCGGGCTTTGGTCCAAACACCTATGTCCTGGCGATGGACGCGCTCGCTGGTTTAATCGGCGACAAAGACCCCGAAGGAAGGATCACCGCATGAGCGGCTTTGACGTAAACGTGGAGGCCGTGGCGGCGCTCGCTGGCATTCTGGAAGACAAAGGTCTCGGTGAGATTGAATATCAGGACGGCGAGAGTTTCATCCGCCTGTCCAAGGCCGGCCCGGCGGCTGTCGCGGTCGCAACTGCTGCGCCAGCGCCGGTTCCTACTGCCCCTGCGGCTGCGCCTGCCGCACCCCAGCCGGAAGCCAAGCCGGAGCCATTGTCTGCAGGTGCAGTGATGTCGCCGATGGTTGGCACAGCTTACCTGCAGTCCGGCCCAGGTGAGCCGCATTTCGTGAAGCCGGGCGACCGGGTGAAGGCGGGTGATGTGCTGCTGATCATTGAAGCCATGAAGGTGATGAATCAGATTACGGCCACGCAATCCGGTGTCGTGCAGGAAATCAACGTTGAAAATGCACAACCGGTCGAGTTCGGCGAATTGCTGATGGTGGTCGAATGACCTCGGTGGGCTTGGCGTAATGTTCCAGAAAATTCTTATCGCCAATCGCGGCGAGATCGCACTCCGCATTATCCGGGCTTGCCGGGAAATGGGGATCGGCACGGTCGCGATCCATTCGACAGCGGATGCGGAAGCCATGCACGTGCGCATGGCGGATGAAAGTGTGTGTGTGGGGCCCCCGGCGGCCAGGGACAGCTATCTGAACGTACCAGCGATTTTGACAGCGGCAGAGATTACCGGTGCCGATGCAGTGCATCCGGGCTTGGGCTTCCTTGCGGAAAATTCACGGTTTGCCCAGATCGTCGAAGATCATGGCAAGGTCTTCATTGGCCCGACGCCTGAGCAGATTGAAATGCTGGGCGATAAAATTCAGGCCAAACGCGCTGCGGAAGCGGCCGGGCTGCCCATCGTGCCAGGCGGTGTTGACCTTATTCCAGACGCTATCGCGGCCGCTGCAGCAGCCGAAGCGGCAGGCTATCCAGTACTGATCAAGGCATCTGCTGGCGGCGGTGGTCGCGGTATGCAGCGGGTTGAGCGGGCAGAGAATTTGGCCCGCGCATATGAAGTCGCCTCTAGTGAGGCCGAAGCGGCATTTGGCGATGGCTCCGTTTATGTCGAGAAAGCCATTGACCGGCCCCGGCATATCGAAGTGCAGGTGCTGGCGGACGGTGAGGGCCATGCGGTCCATTTGGGGGAGCGTGACTGCACCGTGCAACGTCGCTTCCAGAAGGTGATCGAAGAGGCTCCGTCGCCCGTTCTAACACCTGAAGAGCGTGCCGCAATCGGTGAACATGGTGCAGCATTGGCCCGCAACATTAACTACCGTGGGGCAGGAACGGTCGAGTTCCTGTATGCCGATGGTCAGTTCTACTTCATCGAAATGAATGCCCGCCTCCAGGTAGAGCATCCGGTTACGGAGCTTATCACGGGCGTAGATATTGTTGAACAGCAGATAAAGATTGCTGCCGGCGAAGGTCTTCCCCTGCAACAGAGCGATATTGAGTTCCGTGGCCACGCAATTGAAGCGCGGATCAACGCGGAGGACCCGGAACGGTTCATCCCAAGCCCGGGGACTGTCGAGCGGTATCACCCACCCGGCGGGTCTGGCGTGCGTGTGGATAGCCATATGTTCCAGGGTGCTAAGGTGCCGCCACACTACGATAGCCTTGTCGCGAAACTGATTGTGTACGGTGTGGACCGTGAGGCCTGCCGTGCGCGGATGCGCCGGGCGCTGCATGAATATGTGATTGATGGAATCGCCACAAATCTGCCGCTGCACGCACGGATTATCGATTCCCAGGATTTCATTGATAGCGCGATCGATGTCGTGTGGCTCGAACGCTGGCTTAACAGCCAGTAAGGCGGATTTCACGCCCTAGAAAGCTTGACCAACAGGGTAGCAAACCGTATAAGCGCGGCTCGTATTTGATTCAATCCAGCTTTGATTAGGGAATCGCCATGGCTCGCAAGTGCGCCATCAGCGGCAAAGGCGTAATGGTTGGCAACAATGTCAGCCACGCCAACAACAAAACCCGCCGGACTTTCCGTCCGAATGTGCAGCATGCCACGCTGCTGTCCGATATCTTGGGCGTTAAGGTACGCCTGAAATTGACAGCGCAGGGGCTTCGCACGATTGAGCATAATGGGGGCCTCGACTCCTATCTGCTCAACACCGGTTCATCCCGGTTGACGGAAGAAGCGGCGAAACTGAAGCGTCGCATCCAGCGCTCCAAAGCACGCGCTGAAGCGAAAGCCGCCGCCTAACTGGCGACGCGCTGCTACAGCGGCAAGACGATCAGGCGGCGGACCATCGGGTCCGCCGCCTTTTTGCGTTCCGCTCTTTTTGCGGTTATCTGCGGTTTAGCTGAAGACGTCTGCCAACTCTTCAAGGCTGGCACCTTCTTTCGCGACCCGGAGGCGAACGAAGGTATGGGCCGTTGCGATCGCACTTAGCACGCCGACCATCACTACAATCGCGGTGATCCCAACCATGATGCCATCGTTCTCCGATGCGCCCGGCCATGCTGCCTCGGCGCCGAGTATAAGCCCAAACGCTACGAATATCGCAGCTAGCGTTAGGATGATCGACAAGCCGAATATGGGCGAACGATAGCCAGAGGTTAGGTCGAGGCTGCGGGAGAAAGCGCTGCGCATTCCCCGCCCCTCAACCACTACCGCTGGAATAACGACAAATAGGATTGTCATGAAATACAGCCCTGGAATGATAAAGAACGCGGTCCCGAAGCCAACAATCAGGCTGTAGATAAAGCTGGTGAGAAAGACCGCGCCAAGGCGTGGGCTAATGGCAGATATCGTTTGGCCGAGCGTGACCGGACGACCGCTGGCGAGCATCACGATTTCGTATGTCGCGATGGCTGCAAACACGCTTGAGCAGACTGTTCCTAGAATGCTTTCGAAGGTTGACCCGAAGGTGCTTGATCGGAACTCATCTCCAAAAAGCATGAACAAGAACACTGGCACATAGCAGAGCAGCGCTAGGGGCACGAAGTGAACGAAGCGCCCGAAGAATGTCGAAAATGAAGCGCCAATGACGCCGCCGATGGAAAATCGGTTCGGTTCGCTCTGCATAGAAAGACTCCGGTAATTCTGGGCTTGTTTTAGGTTCGCTTAATCAAAGACTGCGGCCAACTCTTCCACGCTGGCACCCTCTTTGGCAATCTTCAGCGCAACATAGGTATAGGCAACGGCAAGGGCGCTCAACACGCCGAAAGTGGTTATGCCCAGGTACCCGATACCCGTTAGGAAGTACACGTTGGCGATCTCTGATGTGGCCAAAATCAGGACGAGACTAAGCGCCCATTGCAGGATGAACACCAGGATGATGAACAGCACAATCAGCCCAAACACACGCCACCGGTAGCCTTTGGTGAGGTTAGCGCTGCGTTTTAACGCGGCGATCGGACCAAGCCCCTTCATAACGACTGCGGGCACGGTGACCCAGAGCATCGTGAGCAGGAATAACCCAGGTATGAACAGAAGTATCATTCCTGCATAGACGATGATCGTGAACAGAATACTTGCCAGGACCACTGGGAGAATGCGTGGCGCGGCTGCTGCAATTGCTTCGCCTAGTCCAGGACGCGCGCCAGTTTCATCCATGACGACTTCATAGATTGCAACTGCCGCAAATACGCCTGCGCAAACCATGGGGAGCAGAAAGCTGAGTGCCATCCAAGTGATACTGTTATTCACCAATGCCTCTGCGAGGTCGCTTGAGTGCTTAAGGTCCACAAGGGCCTGATTTTGGATGTAGTTCATGATGCCGACAGGCAGATAGCAGAGCAATCCAAGCGGTAGAAAATGCGTAATCCGGCGGAAAAAGGCAGAGAACGTCTGCTTTAGAACATGACCGATGGAAAATTGATTCACGGGATTAGCGGCGAGGTCAGCCATGCTCTGGTCTCCGACACATTCGGTTTGCCAAAATCGTAAGGGTTGTGATTGGTCTGTCAATAAAAGCCAGAAACGTGTGGTGAAATTGCTAACCTATTTGAAGATATCTGCCAATTGCGCGCCAGATTTTCCTTCTTTAAGGCGTCGCAAGTGCACGAACGAATACGCAGCGGCAATGCCGCTCAGCATGCCGAACACGGCTTGGTTCAGCAAAAGCGTTAAGGTAGTGCCAAGGACATAAGAGCTGAGGTCCCGCGCACTCGACATCAAGAGATTGATCCCGAAATATTGCGAAAACCCACCAATGATTCTCTCCAATAGCGCTGTGAAAATAAAGAAGAGCAGCACCAGGCCGAGGATGTGCCAACGATAGCCTCTGATTAAGCTATCGCTGCGCCTGATTGCAGCGATAGGTCCAGTGCGGTCAGTGATTGCGACCGGAACGGCAACCCAAGTGATGATCATGATGTAGAGGCCGGGGATCAGCAGGATTATGAAGCCTGTCCAGCTGAGAATGGCGACTAGCAACCCGCAAATGTAGATTGGAATGATGCGGACTAGCGTGGTCTTGAGGCTCACGCCATCCGTATCAAGGGAACCGCTGATCTTGCTGATCTGAGCAAGCGCCAGCGTCATAAAAAGGGAAGCGCATAATACGTCCGTCAGCGTTTCTGCCGCAAAGCGCATCAAGCCAAGGTAGGCACTATTGGATGTGAGGGTGACGAACTGCGCAATCCAGATCATGCCGTAACCCAAGAAGGCCACAGGCACGTAGCAAAGCAGTGCAAGCGGCAGAAAAATGTGGACGCGGCGTATGGCCAGCATGAACGTCGCGCCAATAACCGCACCCGTGCTGAAGCGCCCCTCCAGCCTGCGGTTCAGCGCATCCTGCAGGCTGCTCACTGTCGCTTAGCCCCGGCCGTCCCGGAAAGCGTCCAGGCCGATTGCTGCGCGCAAATCGGCTGAGAGATCGACTTTTGCTGGCTCCAAGGGAATGCCCGTTGCGTCTGCGACACGATCAATCGCGTTGAACGTGGCGGCCACACCTGCTGCGTCCACCCAACCAGCATCGCCGACGGCCTGCCTTAAGGTCGAGATTGCTGCTGCCAATTGGCCAGGGTCAGCGGCCACAAGCGCCTCCGCGAAGGCTGCCAGTTCGCTGCCTGCTGGTACACCGCCGTCGGCACCGGTCATCAAGGCTTCAAGATCGTATTCGCTACCAGAGTGTTCGCCGCTCGCACGGAGCAGAAGCGCATGGCTGGTCGTTCAGTAGAGGCATTGGTTGAGCGCTGATATGCGCCCAGCCAGGAATTCCATTTGTGCATGGGTGATCGCGCGCGGTTCTTGGTCAAAGTCCCGCATTTGGGCGCTTGCAAGATATTGGGCACTGACAAGCTTGAACCAGCTCCGTTGCTCATCGGGCACCAAGGTCAACGCTTGCTGCACATTGGCACCAATCATACCGTCGTAGATATCCGCCTCATCGCCGAATTCATCGCCGGGCGGGATGACTGGAACGTAAGCGCCGGTATGGCGCGCGCTTGCTGGTCGATACCCGCTTGGCGCGCCGTCAGTGGCCTTGGGCAGTGGGCGGGGTGCCAGGCCGATGCCGCGCGCGAAGGTATCGAGCGAGATGGTGTGGATGACGACACTGACAGCTTCCACATAAGCCGCATCCGCCAAGCCTGCCGCCAAGATGCCCTCATACCAGGACCGCGACAGTCGGGCCGGGTCTGTCGTGATCCGGTGGATAACCTCCACCAGGGTTTCCGATAACACCCCACCGTGGGTATGGTCGCCAGAGACGGCATTGGGAGAGAGAGCGTCTTTCCGCGTCTGACAAAATGGGCATTCAAGGGCAAGCCGCGTTTCTGCCGCGATAGCAACCCGTTCCGTTCCGCTGAACCATGCGCCGGGTGCCGCTATATGCTGCAAAGCGCGGGCATGGTGCTGCAGAATATCATCCCGGATGGGCGTCTTTGCCTCCGGGTAAAGGTCTGTCGACATGGCGCTGCTCCCAACTCGATTGGTCGATAGGCTTTCTATATCATCGCAGAAATTATGACGGTGAGAAGGAGCGCGCGCGGCATGATCTGGGAGCCAACGACGATGGGTGCTGCCCTAAGGGCGGCGACAGCGCGCGCAGGTGATCAAACCTTCGTTGTTGAGGCGGATGGACAGGAACGCCGCTATAGCTTCCAGGACTTTGACGGCATGGTGGATGATCTGGCGCGGGGGCTCATCGGGCTCGGGCTGAAACGCGGGGACCTCCTCGCACTTTGGATGACAAATCGGCCGGAATGGGTGCTGGTCTGGCTCGCAGCTGCCCGCATTGGGGTGGCATTGGCACCGATCAACACGCGCTATAAAACCGAAGAAGCCGCCTACATCATCGGCCAATCAGAGGCTAAGGCCCTGATCGCCATGGATCGCTTTTGGGGTATCGATTATCTGGCGATGATTGAGGAGATGCGGCCTAGCTTGCCAGACCTCAAAACAGTTGTGATCTGGGGGGCGGAGGCACCACCCGGCATGATGGCCTTAGAGGCGCTCATAGCGGAGGGGGCAATATCATCCGTTGACTTGGCTGCGGCTGAAACCGTCGTTACACCCGACGATCCGTTGATCATTGTCTATACGTCTGGAACGACGGGGCAGCCCAAGGGGGCCGTGCACAGTCACGTCACCCTCCGTAACGCGCAGAACCTGTGCCGCGCCATGCATATTGAACCGGGCGATGTGGTTCTGGGGCATATGCCATTTTACCATGTAGCGGGGGCTATCGCTGGTCTCCAACCCGCCCTTCTGCAGGCAGGAACGCTGGTCACAATGGCTGAATGGAACCCCGCACATGCGCTGGCTGTCATCGCGCGTGAACGGGTGAATATTCTGGGCGGTATCCCAACCCACTTCATTGATCTGATCGACCAGAAGCGCGTCGATCCCGTAGATACAAGCTGCCTCAAAAGTGCCTGGATCGGTGGTGCAGATGTATCACCTACGGTCGCCAGCGCTGCCTATGATGTGCTGGGCTTGGATGCACTAATGGCCGTATATGGCATGACTGAAACCAGCGCCTGCACCACGCTTGCGCGCTTCGAGGACCCGCTGGAGGTTACCTGCGACAATCGCGGATTGCCCATCGGCGACTATGAAGTGCAAGTGGTGGACGTTGAAACGCACAAACCTCTGCCGCCCGGCAAAGATGGTGAAGTCTGCGTGCGCGGCCATATTGTCATGCTCGGGTATTACCGGGATGAGGACGCAACAGCCGCCGCGATAGATGCCGACGGCTGGTTCAAAACCGGTGATCTTGGCCGGTTTGACGCTGAAGGCTACTTAAAGATCACGGGCCGGGCGAAGGAGATGTTCATCGTCGGCGGTTCAAACGCTTATCCGGCGGAGATTGAGCGCGTGCTGCAAGCGCATGATGCAGTGAAGCAGGCCGTTGTCGTCGGTGCGCCGCATCCGCGCCTGGGGGAGGTGTGCTATGCCTATGTCCAGCTTGAGGACGGTGCGGCTGAAGATGCGAGCGCTATCATCCAGTGGTGTAAAGCCCGCCTTGCGGACTACAAAGTACCGCGAACCATAGCATTCGTAGACGATTTTCCCCGCACAACGACCGGCAAAATTCAGCGGTTTATTTTGGCCGATAAAGTCAGGCTTGCGGCGGCAGGGCAGGCGTGATGTGCTGCTCAATATCCAGATTTATGAGGCGATTCCATGACCGATCCACGTGATAACCTGCTCGATAGCCTGCTTGTTGGGGAAGGCGGCTCGAACGTCGAGCCAGCCAGCGACCCAACGCTTTATGGCCACGTGACACTGGATGGCCAGACTGAAGGCATCGAGGCCCGCAGCTATCAGACATTCCGCCTGACATACACCGTCGGGCGTTATGGATTGGATGACACAGGTGCTATTCGCATCGCCTTTCGCGCCATGTCGGATTTCGGACGCCTGCAGATGGCGGACCCGACAGCAGCGGGCTACACGACGGCCACGGCCAGCAATGGCTGCCGTTTGGCTTTGACCTATGAGCCACGCGGGCACAATCGGCCCCGTTTCAAGAGCCTGACCATCGCCGTTGGCGGCGGGTACTTGCGGGAAGGGGATACGATTACGGTCGTGTTCGGCGATACCTCCAAAGGCTCACCCGGTATGGCGATGCCGACGTTTATTGATCCGGCCTTTGAATTCAAAGTCTATGCAGACGTGGTCGCGACTGGCCATTTCACGCCGGTTCCGGGCACGCCTGCTGTTGAAGTGCGCCCAGGGCCGCCGGTTGTGTGGCGCGCCGTGCTTTCAAGCCTGCGCCGACCGGGGGAATTGTTCCAGTTTGGCGTTAAAGCAGAGGACAAATGGGGCAATCCGACGGAGCTGGCCGAAGCCAACTTGGCATTTGAAACAACACTGCCCGTCAACGGCTTACCGAGCAATTTTGCTTATGAGAAAGGCAATCGTTCCCATGCGTTTGAAGGCCTGTCGGTGGATGAGGAAGGTGTTCTGCGCATCACCGTCCGCAACGCAGACACAGGCGAAGCACTGGCTGAATCCCATCCGATGGTCATCCGCAAAGGTGCGGTTAGTGGCTATTGGGGCGATATGCATGGGCAGAGTGGCGAAAGCATTGGTGTCACGACAGCGCGCCATTATTTCGATTTTGCCCGCAATAAATCCTTCCTAGACGCTACCAGCCATCAGGCGAATGATTTCCAGATCAACAATGCCTTCTGGGCGTACTTGCAGGAACTCGCTGCGGAATATAATGAGCCGGGCCGCTTCTGTGTGCTGCCAGGCTATGAGTGGTCCGGTAATACGGGTGTTGGCGGCGACCGGAACGTGTTCTTCCGCGAGGAAGGCCGCCAGATCCATCGTTCCAGCCATGCGCTGCTGACGGACCGGTCTGATATCAACACGGATGCGCCGGACGCCAATATCCTGTTCGAGAAACTGAAGGACGAAGACGTCTGCATCTACGCCCATGTCGGCGGCCGCTATGCGGACATCAACTTCGCCCATGATCCCAAGCTTGAAACGGCCATGGAAATTCATTCAGCCTGGGGCACGTTTGAATGGTTGCTGACGGATGGTTTCCCGCTTGGCCACCGTTCTGGCCTCGTTTGTAACAGTGATGGCCACAAAGGCCGCCCTGGTGCCAGCTATCCTGGTGCAGCCACTTTCGGTGCCTATGGCGGCCTGACATGTTTCATAACGGATGAGCTTAGCCGCGACGGCTTATTCGATTGCCTGCGCAAACGCCATCACTACGGCACCACCGGCACACGTATGCATTTGGATGTGCGCGCAAGCTTCAACGGTGACGCCGCGTTGTTCGACAAGGACCCGAATGCCTGGGATGACGCCCAATCTGCGCCCGCAGAGAGCATCATGATGGGCGACATCGCGCAGGTGACCGGCGATACGGCCACAGTCTCCGTTGAGGCGATTACCCAAGCACCGATTGAGCGGATTGAAGTGCGGAACGGCATGGATGTGATCCACACCTTGCGCGGCTTCGACAAGCCGGACCTTGGCGCGCGGTTCCGGGTTATCTGGAGTGGTGCTGAATACCGTGGACGGGGCCGCCAGTCTGAATGGCGGGGCCGGGCGCGCTTCGGTGGATCGACCATTAAGCGCATGTCTAAGATCAACGCTTGGAACCTGGAGCGCCGCCTCGAAGTCTCCAGTGCTGACACCATTGCGTTCGACGCCATGACTACCGGTAATTTCGGCGGGTTCGACGTTTGGTTGGATGAAGACCCAGACGGCATGATCGAGATCGCGACCAATCACGGCTCCCTGAAGGTCCGTGCGGGCGACGTTGGCATGGAGGATACCTTATTAGATGCCGGCGGCCTCGAGCGCCGCATCCGCGTATTCCGCCTGCCAGAAGACAACACTTGCCGCGAGCTCAGCCGGGACGTCGATGTGCCGCTGAAGCCAAAAGGCGACAACCAACTCTGGGTCTGCGTCACCACAGAAGACGGCTTCCAGGCTTGGTCCAGTCCAATGTTTGTGTTTAGGGGGTAAGGCCTGCCTAGATTTGGCCTCGGGCGAGCACGAGTTCGTAAAGGCCAACGGTCACCTTGCTGTCCGCGCAATGGCTGATCTGCTCAGCTAAGTTCGTCTCCTTAAGTGCCGTTTGTGCGGCTGCTTCGGAGGTGGCTTCGATCATGACGGTCCATACCGGTGGGTTTTCTTCATGGGCGCGGAGTTTGGCTTCTGCTGTGCCAGCGGCGGCGTCAGCTTGGCTTGGGCGCCAGGCTTGAGCGGCGACAATGCCGGGATAGGCTGTGAGCGCCTTTACCAATTGCGTGAGGCCTGCTGATACAGCGTCCGCCAATCCATCAGCACATGTGAAGCTTAAGCTTGCGGCGATGCAGCCCAGCCCACCACCTGATTTGGCGATGCGGGCAGAGGTGACGCGGGTGACGTTCAGGAATTCCGGCATAATGCGGGATGTCCATTCCGTCGGGTTCGCCTGGCGCGCGCCATAGGCGTCACTGCCAAGCACATCTGGCGACGTGACCTCATACCAAGCCAGATATTTTGCCGGCGCATCCCCAACCACCTTGTAACGTCGCCCATTCAAAAACCCCGGAACGCCAACCCGTTCTTCCAGGTGCTGATGGTCATACCAGCGATTGAAGTCCTCCTCCGCCGCCGGTCTGATATCCGTCCAGATGACGAGGGCGCCTGCTTTATCCTGCTCAGTATCAATCACGCGCTATTCTCCGCCTTTAAATCATGGCCGAAAGGATTACCAGCAGCTTGGCCGCTGTCCACCAGAAACTTCGCGAATGGGGTCTGAGGCGACCTTAGATCATTCAAATTAGGCCCTTGGAAACCTGCGCCTGCTCAAATGCAGCTGCGTAAGGGCGCTCGCCGCTAGATTGCGCAATTCATTTCTGACGGAGCTGATCCTTGTCGACAACACCGCAAATTTTAGAACAGATGCACGCCCTCGCCGAAGCCGCCACAGAAGGGCCGGAAGCAATTACGATGTTGATGGGACCGGTTCTTGTTGAAGCGATACGACCTTCTATCTCAGGACCAGAAAATCAAATCGAAGTCGCGGATGGCATCGCAAATATCAAGGCCGAGAACCCAACGTCTGATGCCGCTTACACTGTAACTTTTAACGCTACTAATAATGTCCTTGAGCTGCGGAACCTTACGACTGGTGAAAGCCAAGGAATTGCTATTGGAGGCACAGCAATCACAAATGGCGACATTCAGGACGTGGAATTTGTTGGGCTAGGCATAACTGTCAGTTTGAGCGCCGCATTCGATAAGACAACTGACATTGACACCGTTGGAGGACACCTATCGGCGTCAGCGGGCAGCACTGGGCTAATTTCAAGTGAGACATTAAAAAAAAGGGGCTGGCCTATCTAAGGGTTTCGGTTCAGAGGTTTGCCCACTTGCGTAATACTTTCAAGAGGTTTTCGGTGGGCCTGTGATTGAAGCGCCATTCGCACTCTTTGAGATAGAGGTGAAAGTGCTGGCTAGGGACG
>CALLKY010000047.1 GCA_938083135.1 uncultured Alphaproteobacteria bacterium
CTACGACGCGACGGCGAAGATCGACAGAGAGGGCTTTGGCCATGCAGGCTGGCCTCCTTCACCAGCCCTCATGATGAATCACAAAATAACGCCAAACGGAATCCCTAATGATTCAATTGCCGCTCAATCCGCTCTAGCTTCTCGGTGTGGCAGCTCGAACACACTCCGTTTTCGCGCTTGAAATCCGATGTTGTGGCAAGAGCTGCCGCTATTTGATTCGGGTGCGCAGTGTCATTCGACCACCCTAACCCTCGAGCAATGCATCTATTGCAAAGCGCCGCCGGTCGCCTACTCGTGACATAATCATTAAGCTCTTGAGATCGAGACATTTCTGCCACTCCCAACAAAAGTCTCTCTACTTCCTGCCCGACTTATCGTAATCCGCCAGATCATGGTCTGGGCGGTCGATGGCGAAGACGTTTTCTACGATCGTGTAGTCCATGTAGCCGAGGCGGGCGAGGGGGCGGTATTTGTCCATTTGGACCATGCCGTCGTCGATGATCGAATCGTCGATATAGACGCCGACGACCTTGCCGAAGACGACGTTGTTTTCGACCTTGGGGTGGCTGGAAGGCAGGCGCGTGCGGAACATGAATTCGCACTCGAGTGCTGCCAAGGCTTCTTTGATGCGCGGTGGCTTCACGTTGGTTGAGGGGGCTGGGGTTAGGCCTGCCAACTCAAACTCATCCACGTTTGGGTCTACGTGAGCAGATGATGTGTTCATCTGGTGCATGAGGTCCGCCTGACAGAGGTTCACGACGAACTGGTTGGTGGCTTCAATGTTCGTGAGCGTATCTTTCCTGCCGCCGCCCATGCGGGGGTTATTCGGCGCGAACATGATCATTGGCGGCGAATCAGCAACGGCATTGAAGAAGCTGTAGGGGGCCAAGTTCAGGTTGCCATCGGGGTCCTGGCTGGAGACCCAGGCGATGGGGCGCGGGGCGACAAGCGCCTTGAAGGGGCTGAATTTGAGGCCGTGATTGCGAGGGTCATCATAAAACATAGGCTAAATCCTGGTGGCGTTAATCGCATTTCAGGTTCAATATTACCGGATTACCGCCCGAATGGAATGAGACGTTTACAGCCCATGCCCGCCGTAGAAGAACGCTTCATCGTAAGAGACGCCCTGACCGCAGAAGCCGAAGCCGCAATTCAGCGCGTCGCCGACAAAAGTGAGGCGCTAACCACGCCCTTGCCAGAAGGCGTTATGGCATGGCGACGCTGGGGCGGCGATGGGCGGAATGGGTCTGGAAAGCCTTCATTATTCATGCTCCATGGCGGCTATGGCTCCTGGGTGCATTGGATCCGTAATGTCGAGGCGCTGTCTGAGAAGTTCACTGTATATGCAGGTGATATCCCCGGCCTTGGAGATAGTGACCCGCCGCCGGACCGGCGCGATCCCGATGATATTGGCAAGCATGTCGCCGCAGGCATTCTCAGCCTTCTGCCAGATGGCGAACAGGCCCGGTTGATGGGTTTCTCATTTGGTTCTGTCATCGGAGGCTATACGGCACCGCACTTGGGCGACAGGCTGCACAGCTTCACGCTGGTGGGGGCAGGCGGTATGGGGCTTCGCCGGTCTGAATTCCTGCCGCTGGCTGCGTTCCGCCGGGATATGGATGGGCTGGCGATCCGTCGCCTTGCCCGCCGTAACCTTGAACTGCTGATGGTCCGTGACCCAGAAACCATCGACGCTGTGGCCCTGCATATGCAGGTAATGAACACCACCCGCGCGGTCACCAAAAGCCGCTGGATCAGCCGCCTGCCGTCATTGGTGGAGAAACTGCCAGCCCTGAACTGCGCCATTTCCGGCATATGGGGTGAGTTTGATTCAACGGCCTATCCATACCTGGCTGATAGGCACGAATTCCTAAGTGGTATCAAAGGCTTTTCTGGCTTTGAGGTTGTGGCGGATGCTGGGCACTGGGCCATGTATGAGCGCGCAGATGGGTTTAACCAGGCAGCGTTGAAGCTGATTGATTGATGGGTTTAGTTTTGGTGGCGGGCTTCCCCCTCACCCTTATCCCTCTCCCCCCGTTGGGAGGAGAGGGGACCCTCACAGAGGCCACGTTACTTTCTTTTAGAACCTTCGCCCTTCAACGGGGGGAAGTTTGCGGGAATCCCAGTCGCAGTCCTATTCTGCAGCCTCCGCCGTTGCCGCTTCTGGCTTCCAGCGCAGGATCGGCTTCCTTGCTGCCTGTGTTTCGTCCAACCGGCGGCGCGGCGCGTAGCGCGGGGCTTGGATGAAGCGTTCCGTATCGCCTGCTTTGGCCTGTTCAGCCAGGAAGCGTAGCGTGTCGGCAAACCGGTCGAGCGCTTCTTTGCTTTCGCTTTCCGTTGGTTCAATCAGCATCGCACCATGGACGACCAGCGGGAAATACATCGTCATCGGATGATAGCCCTCGTCGATCATCGCTTTCGCAAAGTCCAGGGTGGTGACGCCTGTGCCATTCAAGAACGTGTCATCGAACAATGCTTCATGCATGCATGGGCCATCGCCATAGGGTGCGGACATAACATCCTCTAGCCGCGCTTTCAGGTAGTTGGCGGACAGCACGGCGTCGCCTGAAGCCTGCATCAGCCCGTCTGATCCATGGCTCATCATGTAAGCGAGTGCGCGGACGAACATGCCCATCTGGCCGTGGAAGCCTTTCATGCGGCCAAAGCTTTCAGCCGCATCGCCGGATGCTTCTTCCTTCAAGTCATAGCCTGAATCCCCATCACCCGTGACCCAAGGCAACGGTGCGAAAGGTGCCAGGGCTTCTGAAAACACGACCGGCCCGGAGCCCGGACCACCGCCGCCATGGGGGGTGGAGAAGGTTTTGTGCAGGTTGATGTGCATGGCGTCGACGCCAAGATCGCCCGGGCGAACGCGCCCGACGATGGCGTTGAAATTGGCACCGTCACAGTAGAAATAACCACCGGCGGCGTGGATGGCGTCCGCGATGGCTTTGATGTCTGTTTCAAACACGCCGCAGGTGTTTGGGTTGGTTAGCATGATCCCGGCGACATCTGGCCCAAGTTTTTCCTCAAACGCCTTCAGGTCGACGCGGCCGCGTTCGTTTTCGGGGATTTCATCAACGGTGAAGCCAAGCATTGCTGCTGTTGCCGGGTTGGTACCGTGCGCGGAGGCGGGTGCTAGAACACGGCGGCGTCGATCGCCCTCGCCGCGTGCTTCAATAGCGGATTTGATTGCCATCATGCCGCAAAGCTCGCCATGGGCACCCGCACCGGGAGGGAGGGCAACGGCAGGCATGCCTGTCAGGACCGAAAGCCAATGCTTGACCTGTTGCATCACTTCCAACGCCCCTTGCACGGTAGAGACGGGCTGCATTGGATGTAGGTCTGCAAATCCGGGTAGGCGTGCCATGCGCTCATTCAGGCGCGGATTGTGCTTCATGGTGCAGGAGCCGAGCGGGAAGAGGCCCGTATCGATGCCATAATTCATACGGCTGAGGCGCGTGTAGTGACGCACCACCTGCGGCTCTGAAAGCTCCGGTAGGCCAAGCGCGCCTTTGCGGGCGAGTGTGCCTAGGCGGCTTGGTGCGTCTGGCGCATCAGGCAGATCAACGCCAACGGTGCCTGGATTGCTGCGCTCAAAGATCAGCGGCTCGTGCTGTTCCAGGGCGCGAGCGCCAGAGAACGTATCTGGCGCGCTGCTGGCATCATTAGCGGCGGCGGGGCGGGTTGGGCGGCCTTCATTATTCATCATCACGCAATCTCCCCAAGTACGCTTATGAGGGCGTCTAGGTCTTCGTCGGTATTTGTTTCAGTAACGGCGACGAGCAGGACATTTTCCAGCCCATCAACACCCGGCCAAAGCCTTGAGGCTGGAACGCCCGCCAACACATCCTTGGCGGCAGCGGCTTCAACAACCGTCGCTGCGGGTTTGGGCAGGCGCACGGCGAACTCGTTGAAGAAAGCGGGTGTGAGGACATCAACGCCATCCATCGCGTTTAATCGTTCTGCCGCTTGGCTGGCACGGGCATGGTTCAATGCTGCAAGGCCAGTCACGCCTGCTTCGCCGAGCAAGGACATATGGATCGAGAACGCAAGCGCGCAGAGGCCTGAATTGGTGCAGATATTGCTGGTCGCTTTGGCGCGGCGAATGTGCTGTTCCCGCGTTGACAGCGTCAGCACAAAGCCCCGCACGCCTTCCGCATCAACCGTTTCGCCACAGAGACGCCCCGGCATCTGCCGTGTCAGTTTTTCCCGGCATGCGAATAGGCCGACATGGGGACCGCCGAAGTTCAGCGGATTACCGAAGGATTGGCCTTCCGCGACAGCGATATCGGCGCCCATTTCGCCCGGTGGCGTCAGTGCGCCCATGGAGGCGATTTCTGTTGTCGCGACAATCATCAGTGCGCCTGCAGCATGGGCGGCATCAGCAAGTGGTGTCAGGTCCGTAATGTGGCCGAACGCATCCGGGTATTGGACAATCACGGCACTGGTGGTCTTGTCGATCTTGGCGATCAATGCGTCGATATCTGGCCCGGTGGGGGAGGGCGCGCCGGTATCAAAGCCGAAGCCTGTCTGCTCGGCCAAGGTGCCAATCGAATCCCGGTAGTGGGGGTGCAGGTTGCCGGATGCGATGATGCTTTCACGGCGTGTAACCCGGTTCGCCATTAGTGCCGCTTCTGCTGCAGACGTTGCGCCGTCATACATAGAGGCGTTCGCGACATCCATGCCGAGCAGCAACGCCACCTGGGTTTGGAATTCAAACAATACCTGCAACGTGCCTTGGGCGATTTCTGGCTGATATGGCGTGTAGGCCGTTAGGAATTCACCGCGCTGGATCAAGTAGTCCACGGTCGCCGGAACATGATGGCGATAGGCCCCTGCACCAATGAAGCTTGGAACGGAACCGGCGGACACGTTCTTTGCCGCTATACGACCCAGTGCCCGCTCCACCGCCATTTCCCCCTGGGCCTTGGGGAGATCAACGGGCGTATCCAGCAACGCCGCATTCGGCACATCGACAAACAGGTCTTCGATGGCCTTGGCACCTATGGTCGCCAGCATGTCGCTGCGGTCATGGTCAGTCAGGGGGAGATAGCGCATGGGATAGGTCTCTCGTTGCGTCGGTTTTTCTTGGCCGCTAGCTTCCCCCCTCACCCTGCCCTCTCCCCCCTGTGGAGGGAGAGGGTTCTAAAAGAGGAAGCTTTAATGAGGGTCCCCTCGCCCTCCACAGGGGGGAGAGGGATCAGGGTGAGGGGGGAAGCCTGCGGGGAGGTTCCGGTCAGCCTTTGCAGAACACGGTGTATTCGTCCGTATCCATCAGGTTTTCTAGCTCGCTTGGGTCGGACAGTTTGATTTTGAAGAACCAGCCGTCATCCATGGCGTTGCTGTTCACAAGGCCTGGATCGCCTTCCAAGGTGTCATTAGCGGCAACGATTTCGCCGGACACGGGCGCGTAGATGTCGCTTGCCGCTTTCACGGATTCGACGACAGCGCATTCATCATTTTGCGCGACCTCACGGCCCGCTTCCGGGAGCTCGACAAAAACCACATCACCCAATTGCTCCTGCGCGAAATTGCTGATGCCGCATTCAGCGATATCGCCCTCTACGCGGACCCATTCGTGTTCTTCGGTGTAATATAGATCGGCCATGGCTTGGCTCTCCTTCGCTGGAAACGGTTTTAGCCCCGGTAATACCGGTGTGGATGGAATGGCATTTTGACGATCTGGGCGGGCCTGGCCTGGCCACGCACCATAAGGTCTACAGCGTCGCCGGTTTTGCCTTTTGCGACGTAACCCATGACAACGGGATGGTCGCAGCTTGGCCCAAACCCACCGCTGGTGACGGTGCCGACAACCGCGCCATCAATGGCGATTTCAACGCCTTCGCGCGCCAGTACCCGGCCCTCTGGCTTAATGCCGACACGGCGGCGCGATGGGCCTTCTGCCAGCTCTCGTTGAATGCGCTCAGCGCCCAGGAATCCGCCGCTTTCGCGCCGATGCTTGGGAATTGTCCAACGGAGACCTGCTTCGACAGGGGAGGTGGTCTCATCCAAATCGTGACCATAGAGGCAGAGCCCAGCTTCGAGCCTAAGCGAATCGCGCGCGCCCAAGCCGATTGGCCGGACCGCGTCATCAGCTAGCAGCAAGTTTGCAACGTCCTCTGCAGCGTCACTGGCCATGGCGATTTCAAAGCCATCCTCGCCGGTATAGCCGGACCGGGTGGCGAGGCACTGCGCGCCCGCAAGCGTGATGTCGATCGCGGACATGAATGGGATGTTCGCCACTTCCGGTGCATGCTTTGTCAGCACAGCGGCGGCTTCCGGACCCTGCAAAGCCAGGAGTGCACGATCTGGGAAATACTCTACCTCAACGCCGTCCAAACTGGCTTCCAGGTGGGCGATATCTTGGTGTTTGCAGGCTGCATTGACGACCAGCATCAGATGGTCGCCGCGGTTCAACACCATCAGATCATCCAGCACGCCGCCGCCGGCATTGGTGAACATGGTGTAGCGCTGCTGATTGATGCCAAGGCCTTGAATGTCGCCCGGAACAAGCGTTTCAAGTGCTGCCGCTGGGTCGGCCCCGGATAACTTGACTTGTCCCATGTGGGATACGTCAAAGAGGCCCGCATGTTCGCGGCACCATTTGTGTTCCGCCATGATGCCATCGGCATATTGCACAGGCATGTTGTAGCCCGTGAAACCAACCATTTTGCCGCCATGGCGGACATGGAGGTCGTAAAGCGGCGTTTTCAGAAGGTCTTCGCTGTCGCTCATCGTCCGGTTCCCTATGCGCAAGAGTGCGACGGACCTGCGGCGAATACCGGCAAGCCTGCCACCCCCTCTGTCATTGGAACCTGAAAGATTCTCCGCAAGCCAAGGTGGCGGCGCACAGATTGCATCTTCGGTGGGGCGCATCGTGCGCGCCCGCTTTCCAGAGTAGCCTCACCCCGCGGTCCGTTTGCCTGAGAGTTTCCGGGGCGGTTGCTCCTTCGGCGACGCTTCCAGGCTTGCAGCCCATCCGCGTTCTCTCCCGGCGGGGATCGACAGCTATGAAGTCACCGTAATGCTGTGCCTGAAGGAGTCAACGGTGCCGCCAATTCATGCCTGGGGATGAATCGTTAACCGGACCGGCGTTTAATCAGCGGGATGTCGGTTCCGCCAGAACCAGCAGGCTGTATCCGCCCATAAGCAGAGCCGTCGTTTCAGGTGCTATGGGGAACATCATCCGTCGAGGCAGGTTTGCAATGCGGGTCCGAAGCGGCCTGGATGACCGGCCGGCGTGTTGTGAGCTGCCGGTAAACTGCCATGCCTTAATCTCATATCCAGTGTCACGGAGGGTCGCCAGGGCTGTATCTTTGCTAAAATAGTGCAGATGGCCGACATGCGCCCTGCTTTTCAGCATGCTGCCGCGCATCAGGCCTTGCGCGTTCAGATCAAGCGGAATGTGAAACACGAACGCTTTACCAAGGCCGGACAGGCGTCGCAGAAACCCAATATAGTCGTCCACGTGCTCAAACACATCGATCAGCAGGACCAGATCATTGGCTTCGCTCGTGCTTAGATAGTCTTCCCGCTGATACGTGACGGGGCCATCTGCCCAGCGTTGCCAGAACTGCTCTGCATCGGGCGAAATGTCGAACCCGGCCCATTGTTTTTCAGGGAAATCGCCCGCCAGTTCCTGCAAGATAAGCCCGGCACCACACCCAACTTCCACTGCCGTCTCAAAGGACACAGATTCGCGTTTCAGCATCTCGCTGATATTGGCTGCCTTCCAGGCGGAATCCTCCATATGCCAATCAGGATTGGCATCCAGGTATTCGCCGCTCTCATAGACGGAGGGTTTTGTGTCCGGCATATCTCTCAAGAATCCTTGGGGCTTACGCTGCTTTCTACAATGACAGATTGGCGCGCGCTGCATAAGGGCGCGCATGGCTTAGGCTGGGTTTGTGCTCCGGCTAACAGCCTCTTCAGCCGTTTTCTAAGGCGCTGAACAAAGATTGTTTTAATCTGTGGCAAAGCGTCGATTGCACATGGCGCGTTCGCTGACTAAAGTGCGGCGCAGTTTAGAGGCGGGCTCTTGGGTGAGTCGCCAGTGCCAGGGGGGCCAGCATGGCCGGGTTGGAAAACCTGCTGATCGAATATTTGCCGATCCTGATTTTCTTCGGGATCGCAGGCGGCATTGCGTTGGCTGCTGTGACAGCCTCATTCATTATCGCGCGCCAGAAGCCGGATCCTGAAAAGGTTTCCGCCTATGAGTGCGGGTTCGAAGCGTTTTCTGACAGCCGCGGCAAGTTTGACGTGCGGTTCTATCTGGTCGCTATCCTGTTCATCATTTTCGACCTCGAAGTCGCATTCTTATTTCCCTGGGCGGTCGCGCTTGGTGATATTGGCGTATTCGGTTTCTGGTCGATGATGGCGTTTCTCGGCATTCTGACCATCGGCTTTATCTACGAATGGAAAAAGGGCGCGCTCGAATGGGAGTGATGGACACGCAATCGGGACCCGTCGTTGGCCCAGGCGCTGAACAAGACGCCATTATCAGGGGCGTCACCGGGGAGCTTGATGACAAAGGCTTTGTCGTCGCCAACCTTGATGGCCTGGTGAACTGGGCGCGGTCCGGCTCGCTATGGCCGATGACATTCGGCCTTGCCTGCTGCGCCGTTGAAATGATGCACACGGCCTGCTCACGTTATGACTTGGACCGGTTTGGCGTTGTATTCCGCCCAAGCCCGCGCCAGTCAGATGTGATGATCGTTGCTGGTACACTGACCAATAAAATGGCTCCCGCACTTCGCAAGGTCTATGACCAGATGGCGGAACCGCGCTGGGTGATCTCCATGGGTTCCTGCGCCAATGGTGGTGGCTATTACCATTATAGCTATTCCGTCGTCCGCGGCTGTGACCGGATCGTTCCGGTCGACATTTATGTGCCCGGCTGCCCGCCGACGGCAGAGGCGCTGTTGTACGGCATTCTGCAATTGCAGAAAAAAATCAAACGCACCGGCACGATTTTGCGCTGATGACCTATCTGATCACAGGCTCGAAGCGGGTCAGGGAGGCTTAAGCGGTGCAAGAACTGGCGGAACATATCGCTGAACAGCTGGGCGACGTTATACAGGCGCAGAATATTCGCTTGGGCGAACTGATGCTGACTGTGCGGCGCGAGGACATTGTCAAAGTTCTGACATTCCTGCGCGACGATAGTGCGTGTGACTTCAAGATATTGCTGGATGTCTGCGGCGTCGATTTCCCGGATCGTCCGGAGCGTTTTGAGGTTGTTTATAATCTGTTGAGCGTGCGCCAAAATCATCGCGTTCGCGTCAAGATCAACACCGATGAAGATACGACTGTCCCAACTGTCTCCGACGTGTTCGCCACTGCCAATTGGTTTGAGCGCGAAGTCTGGGATATGTACGGCGTCTTCTTCTCCGACCATCCCGACCTTCGCCGCTTGCTGACGGACTATGGCTTTGAGGGCCATCCGCTCCGTAAAGATTTCCCGATGACGGGATATGTTGAAGTCCGGTATGACGAAGAGCAGAAACGGGTGATTTATGAACCTGTTAAGCTGACCCAAGAATTTCGCAGCTTCGATTTCTTGAGCCCATGGGAAGGCGCAGAGCGCCATCTGCCGGGTGATGAGAAAGCCGAAGACGCCCCCGCAGATCAAGCGGACTAAGGCAGGACCATGGCCGAAGCCCACATCAAGAATTACACCATCAACTTTGGGCCGCAGCATCCTGCTGCCCACGGCGTGCTGCGCATGGTGATGGAGCTCGACGGCGAGATCGTCGAGCGGATCGACAGCCATATCGGCCTGCTGCATCGCGGCACCGAAAAGCTGATCGAATACAAAACTTATCTTCAGGCGCTGCCATATTTCGACCGCCTGGATTACGTGGCACCGATGAGCCAAGAGCATGCCTATGCCCTTGGCGTCGAAAAGCTGATGGGCATTGCGCCGCCGCCACGGGGCCAATATCTGCGTGTGCTGTTCGCTGAAATTAGCCGCATTCTGAACCACCTGCTGAACATTACGGCGTTCGCGATGGACGTTGGCGCGATGACGCCGATGCTCTGGGGCTTTGAGCAGCGCGAAAAGCTGATGGAATTCTACGAAGGTGTTTCAGGCGCGCGCTTGCATGCAGCCTATTTCCGTCCTGGTGGCGTCCATCAGGATGTGCCGGCGGGTATGTTGGAAGATATCCTCGCCTGGTGCGATCAGTTTCCAGCGTTTGTGGATGACATGCGGTCTTTGCTGGATGGCAACCGCATCTTTAAGCAGCGCACCGTTGGCATCGGCGTCGTGACTGAGAAAGAAGCGCTGGATTGGGGCTTCACGGGCCCGATGCTGCGTGGCTCTGGCGTCGCTTTCGATCTCCGTCGTGCCCAACCTTACGACGCCTATGACAAGGTTGAGTTTGACGTTCCCATCGGCAAAAACGGTGATTGCTATGATCGCTATGTCTGCCGGGTGGAGGAAATGGCTGAAAGCCTAAAAATTATCCGCCAATGCATCGAGCAGATGCCGGATGGCCCCGTCATGACCGAGGACGGCAAGATTGCGCCGCCGGATCGTGGGCAGATGAAGCGGTCCATGGAAGCGCTGATTCATCACTTTAAGCTTTATACTGAAGGCTTCCACGTGCCTGAAGGTGAGACCTACACCGCTGTTGAAGCGCCCAAAGGTGAGTTCGCTGTGTATTTGGTCTCCGATGGTACCAATAAGCCATATCGCTGCAAAATTCGCGCACCGGGCTTTGCGCATTTGCAGGCGATGGAATTTTGCTCCAAAGGCCACATGCTTGCGGATAGCGTCGCGATCCTCGGATCTATGGATATCGTCTTCGGGGAGGTCGATCGATGAGCGGCCTGGATATTGCGCCAGATAAAATGCAGCCGAAAGCGTTTGCTTTCGATGCAGAACATGATGCGCGCGCCAACGTCATTATCGCCAAATACCCAGACGCGAAGAAGCAATCTGCAGTGATGCCACTGCTTGATTTGGCGCAGCGCCAGCATGGCGGCTGGATTCCCCGTGCAGCGATTGAAATGATCGCTGACCGGCTGGAAATGCCGTCCATCCGCGTATGGGAAGTTGCGACCTTCTATACGATGTACTTCCTGGCCCCTAAGGGGCAGCACAAGGTGCAGGTCTGCACGACGACGCCTTGCTGGCTGCGCGGCTCTGATGATGTCGTGAAGGCCTGCAAAGATCATCTCGGCATCGGCTTTGGCCAAGTGACCGAGGACGGCAAGTTTTCCCTGCATGAGGTCGAGTGCCTCGGCGCATGTGTGAACGCGCCGATGATCCAAATCGACGATGATTATTATGAGGACCTGGATGCCGCATCGACGACGCGCATCCTGGAAGCCTTCGCTAAAGGCGAGACGCCGGAACACGGGCCGCAAAACGGCCGCCGTGGTTCCGAGCCCGCCAAAGCGTGAACCGGAAGCAGAGGCCAGTCCATGCTCAAAGCTGAAGACCGCATCTTCACGAACCTCTACGGCGAGCAGCCGTGGAACCTCAGTGCCGCCAAAAAGCGCGGTGATTGGGATGGCACGAAGGATATTATCCTGAAGGGCCGTGATTGGATCGTGGATGAAATGAAAGCGTCTGGCCTGCGTGGCCGTGGTGGTGCTGGTTTTCCGACCGGCCTTAAATGGTCATTCATGCCGAAGAATGACGATGGCCTGCCGCGTTACCTCGTCGTCAATGCGGATGAGGGCGAGCCCGGCACCTGCAAAGACCGCGACATGATGCGGAATGATCCCCATAAGCTCGTCGAAGGCTGCTTGATCGCAGGCGTCGCCATGGGGGCTACCGCTGGATATATCTACATCCGCGGCGAATTCCACAACGAAGCGGAAGTCGTCGATGCGGCCATCGCGGAAGCCTATGACGCTGGACTGATCGGCAAGAATGCCTGCGGCACCGGATATGACTTCGACCTGTATCTCCATCGGGGCGCTGGTGCCTATATTTGTGGTGAAGAAACGGCGCTGATCGAAAGCCTGGAAGGTAAGAAGGGCCAACCACGCTTGAAACCGCCATTCCCTGCTATGGCTGGCCTGTATGGCCGCCCGACCACCGTGAACAACGTTGAGACGATTGCAGCCGCGCCGACGATTTTGCGCCGGGGTGCGACATGGTTCTCCAGCTTTGGCCGTGAGAATAACGCGGGCACCAAGGTGTTCTGCATCTCCGGCCACGTGAACACCCCATGCAATGTCGAAGAAGCGATGAGCATTCCGTTGCGGGAGCTGATCGAGAAGCATGCAGGCGGCGTGCGCGGTGGATGGGATAATCTGCTGGCAGTCATTCCTGGCGGGTCATCCACACCAATTCTGCCTAAAGACATTTGCGACGACGTTTTGATGGACTTTGATGCCCTGAAAGACGTCCAGAGTGGGCTTGGCACTGCGGCCGTCATCGTTATGGATAAGTCCACGGATGTGGTGAAAGCCATCGCGCGCCTTTCATATTTCTACATGCATGAGAGCTGCGGCCAGTGTACGCCGTGCCGTGAAGGCTTCGGCTGGGTCAATCGCGTAATGAACCGCATGGTGACGGGCGATGCCCGGATGGAGGAGATTGATATGCTCCATCAGGTCACCAAAGAAATCGAAGGCCACACAATCTGCGCCCATGGCGATGGTGGTTCCTGGCCGATCCAGGGCCTATTGCGCCATTTTCGGCCGGAGCTTGAGAAACGTATTCTCGCGCGCCAGCAGGCGGCGGCGTAGGGGGAACGGGCGATGCCAAAGCTTAAAGTTGACGGCGTAGAAGTCGAGGTTCCTGCTGGCGCCACAGTGCTGCAGGCCTGTGAGGAAGCGGGCAAAGAAATCCCACGTTTCTGTTATCACGACCGCCTGTCCATCGCTGGCAATTGCCGGATGTGCCTGGTCGAAATTAAGCCCGGCCCGCCGAAGCCGGCGGCGTCTTGCGCGATGCCGGCAGGCGAAAACATGGAAGTCTTCACAGACTCGCCCATGGTCCAGCATGCCCGCAAAGGCGTGATGGAAATGCTGCTGATCAACCACCCGCTGGATTGCCCGATCTGCGATCAGGGCGGTGAGTGTGATCTGCAAGACCAAGCCATGGGTTACGGCGTATCTGGCAGCCGCTTTGAAGAAAATAAGCGCGCCGTTGTCGACAAATATATGGGCCCCTTGGTCCAAACAATCATGACCCGGTGCATCCATTGCACCCGCTGTGTCCGCTTTATGGACGAGATTGCAGGTGTGCCGGCCATTGGCGCACTTGGCCGTGGCGAACATATGGAAATCTCTACGCTGGAAGCGGGCATTGCGTCTGAACTCTCCGGCAATATCATTGACTTGTGCCCCGTTGGCGCATTGACCTCAAAGCCATATGCCTTTGTCGCGCGCCCTTGGGAGCTGCAGAAGACCGAAGGCATTGATGTGATGGATGCCGTTGGTACCAACATCCGCATTGATGCGCGCGGGCCGGAAGTGCTCCGCGTGTTGCCGCGCCTACATGAGGACGTCAACGAAGAATGGCTGTCCGATAAGTCCCGTTTTGCGATTGATGGCCTAAAACGCCAGCGCCTCGACAAACCCTATGTACGCGGCGCTGATGGCAAGCTGAAGGCAAGCAATTGGGATGCAGCCCTGCGTGTTGTCGCCGATAAGATCAAAGCAACAGAGCCAGGCAAATTGGCCGTCATCGCTGGTGATCAGACGGACTGCGAAACCATGTTTGCAGCCAAATCCTTGTTCGAAGGCGCGCATCTTGATTGCCGGCAGGACGGCATGAAGATTGCAGGCTCAGCCCCGCGCGGTGCATACATCCTGAATGCTGGCCTCGCTGGTGTTGAAGAAGCTGACCGACTGCTGCTGATCGGTGCTGACCCGCGCGTTGAAGCTGCGGTCTTTAACGCGCGTATTCGCAAACGTTGGCTGCAGGGCGGCTTCAAGGTTGGCGTGATCGGGCAGGTTGGTGAACAAACCTACAAGACTGAACATCTAGGCGATGGTCCGGATGGTTTGGATAAAGCAGCAGATTTCATTGAAGGTGCTGAGCGCCCGATGGTGCTGGTGGGCGTAGGTGCTTTGGCGCGAGCCGATGGTGCCGCAGTCCTGGCGAAAGCCCGCGCGCTGAGCACAGTCAACGATGATTGGAACGGTTTTGGCGTTCTGCACACGGCTGCAAGCCGGGTTGGCGGCCTGGATCTTGGCTTCGTGCCGGGCGAGGACGGCAAGGACGTTGAGGCCATTTTGGCTGATGCCGAATCGGGTGACATCGAAACGGTCTACCTTCTCGGCGCTGATGAATTTGACGCCAGCCGGCTCCAGAACGCATTCGTAATTTATCAGGGTGCCCTTGGTGATGCCGGCGCTCATGCGGCGGATGTCATTCTGCCAGGTGCGGCATATCCTGAAAAAAGCGGTACCTATGTGAATATGGAAGGCCGGGCGCAACGCAGCCAACGCGCCGTGTTCCCGCCGGGTGATGGCCGTGAAGACTGGTCGATCCTCCGCGCACTTTCCGGCGCTATGGATGCAACGCTGCCATATAATGATCTCCGCGGTCTTCGGGAAGCAATGGAAGCCGCATGTCCTGTCCTTGGTGATTTGGACGCCCAGGCCCCTGGCGAATGGGGCGCGTTTGGCGTAGAAGGCGCACTAGAGTCCGCTCCCTTCGTTAGCTCCGTGCAGAACTTCTACATGACTGACCCAATCTCCCGCGCAAGCCCGACTATGGCGAAATGTACCGCCGAATTCGGGGCTGCCGCTGAAAAGCAGGCCGAAGCCCATGGATAGCTTCTGGAGCGTATACGCTTGGCCGACGATCATCATCGTCGCGCATATTCTGGCGACAGTTTTGCCGCTGATGGGCGCTGTCGCCTATCTCACGCTGGCGGAACGTAAAGTTATTGCGTCCATGCAATTGCGGCGCGGCCCAAATGTGGTCGGACCGTTTGGGTTGCTGCAGCCGATTGCTGACGGCCTGAAGCTGCTGACCAAAGAAACCATTATTCCGGCTGGGGCTAACGCAGCGCTGTTCATCATGGCGCCGATCCTAACGTTCATCCTGGCGTTCGTCGCTTGGGCGGTGATTCCGGTTGATGAAGGCTGGGCGGTCGCGAACATTAATGTCGGTGTGTTGTATCTCTTTGCGATCTCATCCCTTGGCGTTTACGGCATCATTATCGCAGGCTGGGCCTCCAACTCGCGCTATCCGTTTTTGGGCGCACTGCGCTCTGCCGCGCAGATGGTGTCTTATGAAGTATCCATCGGTTTTGTGATCATCACGGTGCTGCTGTGCGTTGGGTCACTGAACCTGACGGACATTGTGCTGGCACAAAAAGGCCTTTGGTACTGCATCCCACTATTCCCGATGTTTGTGATCTTCTTCGTATCGGCGCTGGCGGAAACCAACCGCGCGCCGTTCGATTTGCCAGAAGCGGAAGCGGAGCTTGTTTCCGGCTATAACGTTGAATATTCAGCGATGACATTCGCGCTGTTCTTCCTTGGCGAATATGCCAACATGATCCTGATGAGCGGCATGACTGTGACGCTCTTCCTGGGCGGTTGGTTGCCGATCATTGACATCGCGCCGTTCAACTGGATCCCGGGCGTCTTCTGGTTTGCGGCTAAAACGGCATTCATCCTGTTCTGCTTCTTGTGGGTGCGTGCAACGTTCCCGCGTTATCGTTACGACCAATTGATGCGGCTTGGCTGGAAAGTATTCTTGCCATTCTCGCTGCTTTGGGTCGCTCTCACCGCTGGTGCGCTGGTCATGTTTGACTGGCTGCCGAAACATTAGATCGTAGGGAGAGGACCAAAGACCATGGCGTTTATTGATCGCGCGGCCCGAAGCTTTCTCCTGGCGGAACTGGTTTCCGGCATGGCGCTTACGTTCAAATATATGTTCAAGCGCAAAGTCACGCTGAACTACCCGTACCAAAAAGGCCCGTTAAGCCCGCGCTTCCGTGGCGAACACGCGCTGCGCCGCTATCCGAACGGCGAAGAACGCTGCATCGCCTGTAAGCTGTGTGAAGCGATCTGCCCGGCCCAGGCCATTACGATTGAGGCCGAGCCAAGGGAAGACGGCAGCCGCCGCACGACCCGCTACGATATCGACATGACGAAATGCATCTATTGCGGTTTCTGCCAAGAAGCCTGCCCGGTGGATGCCATCGTCGAAGGCCCGAATTTCGAATTCGCGACCGAAACCCGCGAAGAGCTGATGTACAATAAGCAGAAGCTTCTGGATAACGGCGATCGGTGGGAAACCGCCATTGCCAAGAACCTGGCGCAAGACGCGCCGTACCGCTGATAAGCCTGAAGGACGCGCTTGCTGTGCGCCCAAAGGGGGGATCTGGATGACTGTCGCCGCATTATGTTTCTACCTGTTTGCCACGGTCGCCGTGGTGGCTGGCGCTATGGTAGTGACCGCGCGCAACCCCGTTCATGCGGTGTTGTTCCTGATCCTGGCATTCTTCAACGCTGCCGGGCTTTTCGTGCTGCTAGGCGCTGAATTTCTGGCAATGGCGCTGGTCGTTGTTTATGTGGGCGCGGTCGCGGTGCTGTTCCTGTTTGTCGTGATGATGTTGGATGTGAATTTCCAGGAACTTCGCGCAGGTGCGGCACGCTATCTTGTTGTTGGTGGATTGGTGGGCGCTGCTCTACTCGCTGAGCTGTTCGTTGTTGTTGGCGGGATGACGCTTGGCGAAGGTGCGGTTATCGGCGGCGCGTTGCCAACACCACCGCATGAGGTGGTCGAGAATACGCGTGCGCTCGGGCAGATCATGTACACGAACTATTTCATCCTCTTCCAAATCGCCGGTCTCGTTCTGCTGGTCGCCATGATTGGCGCGATTGTACTGACCCTCCGCAGCCGACCAGGCGTGCGTAAGCAGACGATTGCAGACCAATTGGCGCGTACGCCGGACGATGCAGTCGAGGTCGTGAAAGTACCGCTGGGCGGGGGCGCACAATGATTATCGGGCTCGGACATTACCTGGGCGTTGCGGCGATCCTGTTCACGCTCGGCATTTTCGGGATTTTCCTGAACCGCCGGAATGTGATTGTCATCTTAATGTCGATTGAATTGATGCTGCTGGCGGTGAACATCAATCTCGTGGCGTTTTCGTCATTCAATGGCGATCTGGCGGGGCAGGCCTTCGCTATGTTCATCTTGACCGTTGCCGCGGCGGAAGCCGCCATCGGCCTCGCGATCTTAGTCGTCTACTTCCGTAACCGCGGCTCCATCGCGGTCGAAGACGTCAGCATGATGAAGGGCTAATTGATCCGATGAAAGCCCTTTACTCGCTCGCTGTATTCCTGCCGCTGATTGGCGCGCTTGCCGCCGGATTTGGTAATCGTCGCCTGGGGGACCGAGGCGCACAGATTGTCACCAGTGGCGGGTTGATCCTGGCGGCCATCATTTCCATCGTCGCATTCATTGATGTGGCGCTTGGCCATAACCCGGATAGAGCCGTTCTGTTCCGCTGGATTGAAAGTGGCAATTTCGACGCTGCGTGGATCCTGCGCTTTGATACGCTCTCGGTCGTTATGATGTGCGTTGTCACAATCGTTTCGGCCTGTGTGCATGTGTATTCCATCGGCTATATGAGCCACGACCATTCGAAGCCGCGCTTCATGGCGTATCTCTCGCTGTTCACATTCTCCATGTTGATGTTGGTCACAGCTGACAATCTGGTGCAGATGTTCTTTGGCTGGGAAGGTGTTGGTGTCTGTTCTTACCTGTTGATCGGTTTCTGGTTTGACCGCCCGGCAGCGAACGCAGCAGCGATGAAAGCGTTTATCGTCAACCGTGTCGGGGACTTTGGTTTTGCGCTCGGTATTTTCGGTATCTTCTTGCTGTTTGAAACGGTTTCTTTCGGTTCAATATTCAGCGCAGTACCGCAGTACACTGAAGCCCGGCTGCAGTTCCTGGGAATGGACCTACCCGCACTTGAAATTCTCTGTTTGCTGCTGTTCATCGGTGCTATGGGGAAATCGGCCCAGCTAGGTCTACACACCTGGCTGCCGGACGCGATGGAAGGTCCAACGCCGGTCTCAGCGTTGATCCATGCAGCGACGATGGTCACGGCAGGCGTCTTCATGGTGTGCCGCCTTTCACCGATTTTTGAGTACGCGCCCAACGTGATGGCGTTTGTTACGATGATCGGTGCCTTCACGGCGTTCTTCGCGGCAACGGTCGGTCTGACACAGTTCGATATCAAGCGCGTTATCGCGTATTCCACCTGTTCGCAGCTTGGTTACATGTTCTTCGCGGTTGGCCTTTCCGCCTATCCCGCCGCCATGTTCCATCTAACAACACACGCGTTCTTCAAAGCACTCCTGTTCCTTGGCGCTGGTTCTGTGATCCACGCCATGTCTGATGAGCAGGACATGCGGAACATGGGCGGCATTCGCGGCCACATCAAACAGACCTATATTTTGATGTGGATTGGCAGTTTGGCGCTCGCGGGCGTTGGTATCCCTGCCGTGGTCGGTTTCGCGGGTTTCTACTCCAAGGATATGATCTTGGAGGTCGCATATGCCGCTGGATCTGTGCCTGGAATGCTCGCGTTCATCTTCGGGATCGCGGCCGCTTGTATGACCGCCTTCTATTCATGGCGCCTGCTGTTCATGACATTCCACGGCCAACCGCGCGCCGATGAGAAAGTCATGGCGCATGTGCATGAATCGCCTCCTGTCATGCTTTGGCCGCTCTATGTATTGGCGTTTGGTGCCGTGGTTTCCGGCATTGCGCTTTATGGACCGTTCGTTGGCCATCATTTCCAGGAATTCTGGGGCGACTCAATCTTCATCCTGGCGGATAGTGAAGGCCATAACATCATAGATAAGGCGCATCATGTGCCGTTCTGGGTAAAGGCCCTGCCGGTTGTCGTCACGGCGCTTGGCATCTTCCTGGCTTGGAAGTTCTACATCAAGGATACAAGCCTGCCGAAGAAAACGGCGGAGGCATTCGAAGGCCTGCACAAGTTCTTCTTCAACAAGTGGTACTTTGATGAGGCCTATGATTGGCTGTTTGTGCGGCCCGCTAAACGCGTAGCGCGGGTGCTTTGGCAGCGTGGCGATATCGGCATCATTGACCGCTTTGGGCCAGATGGGATTTCGTCCCTGGCTAAGCGTGCGGCAGATAAAGCCAGCAAGCTGCAATCAGGCTATGTCTATCATTATGCATTCGCTATGTTGATCGGGGTTGTTGCCCTGGTTGCCTGGCGCATCTTCCAACAGGGAGCTTGAGCCCAGTGTCCGGCGCGCCCCTTCTAACGCTCATCACCTTCGGCCCGCTTGTCGGCGCGCTGATGATCATGCTCTTCGCCCGTGGGGACGAGAAAGCATCGAACGCTCGCTGGGTTGCCCTGTGGGCCTCCAGTTTTGTGTTCCTGGTCTCGCTTCTGGTGTGGGCGCAGTTTGACCCGACGAACCCAGGTTTCCAGATGAAGGAAACCTATGAGTGGTTCCCGGAATTCAACATCGCCTTCCGCTTGGGAGTTGATGGGATTTCGATCTACTTCATCCTGCTATCAACCTTCCTGACGCCGATTTGCATTCTGGCCTCTTGGACGTCTGTCGATAAGCGCGTGAGCGAATATATGGCGGCGTTCCTGGCGCTAGAGACCTTTATGGTCGGTATGTTCTGCGCGCTGGATATGATCGCCTTCTACGTCTTCTTCGAAGGCGTGCTGATCCCGATGTTCTTGATCATCGGCGTATGGGGCGGTGCCAGGCGCATCTATGCATCGTTCAAGTTCTTCCTCTACACACTGCTCGGCTCGGTGCTGATGCTGGTCGCGATTATCGCGATGATCGTGCAAGTTGGTGGCTCTTCCATCGAAGAAGCGATGCTGTTCGACTTTGACCCAGAGCTGCAAATTTGGCTCTGGCTGGCGTTCTTTGCCTCATTCTCAGTCAAAATGCCGATGTGGCCTGTCCATACATGGCTACCGGATGCGCACGTTGAAGCGCCAACGGCAGGGTCCGTTATTCTGGCTGGCGTGCTCTTGAAGATGGGCGGATACGGCTTCCTCCGCTTCTCACTGCCGATGTTCCCAGATGCATCCGCCTATTTCTCAGATATGGTCTACGCGCTCAGCATTGTCGCTATCGTCTACACATCTCTCGTGGCGCTTGCCCAGGAGGATATGAAGAAGCTGATTGCGTATTCATCTGTCGCCCATATGGGGTACGTGACGCTGGGCATCTTTACCGGCAACGCTCAGGGTGTTGAAGGCGCAGTCTTCCAGATGTTGAGCCACGGCATTGTGTCCGCAGCGCTCTTCCTCTGCGTTGGCGTCGTCTACGACCGGATGCACACCCGTGAAATCTCCCGCTATGGCGGGTTGGTGCACCGGATGCCGAAATATGCAGCCGTTATGATGATCTTCACCATGGCTTCCGTTGGTCTGCCCGGCACATCTGGCTTTATCGGTGAATTCCTGGTCTTGGCTGGTGCCTTCCTGGCGAATACCTGGGTTGCAGCGCTGGCGGCTACCGGCTTGATCCTGGGCGCCGCTTACATGCTGATGCTCTATCGCCGCGTTATCTTCGGCAAGCTGGAGCATGATGATCTCAAATCCATCAGCGACCTGACGTGGCGGGAAGCGGCTATTTTCACGCCTCTGGTGATCCTGGTGCTTTGGATGGGCATATACCCGGCCTCGTTCCTGGATGGCATTCAGCCTGCTGTGGCGGAGGTGCTCTCAAGAGCGCCAGTCTCCACAGCATCCAGCCTGCAAGACATTGGCGATCAGGCTCGTTCCCTGCTCGCTTCCCTGCGTTGATTGGAGGACGCTAGAATTATGGCGGCTATGCCTCTCCTCCCGGAAATCCTGCTAGCATGTGCTGGTCTGATATTTCTCATGATCGGCGTGTTTATGGGGGATCGCTCGGCGAAACCTCTGGCTTATGCGGTCGCGGCGACGCTTGTCGCGGTGTTTCTCATCGGCTTGATGATGCCCGCTGGCCCTGCCTTCGGTGGCCTGTTCATCTCCGACAAACTGGCCACCTTCGCTAAGGCGCTAATTGTGGTTGGTGCAGCTGCTACCGCCGTGATGGCCGCTGCGCGCGCGACCCCTGGCGATGGCTCAGGTGCTGTACGATTTGAGCAACCGGTTCTGATGCTATTTGCAGCGCTTGGCATGATGCTCATGGTATCCGCCAATGACCTGATCTCACTCTATATGGGCTTGGAGCTCCAAAGCCTCTCGCTCTATGTGCTTGCCGCTATCCGCAGAGATTCCTTGCGCGCGACGGAAGCTGGCCTCAAGTATTTCGTGTTGGGCGCATTGTCGTCCGGCATGCTGCTGTATGGCTGCTCGTTGATCTATGGCTATACCGGTTACACCGGCTTCGACATGATTGCCGAGCAAGTTCTTGCCGCACCGGATACTAACATCGGTCTCATCGTCGGGCTCGTATTCTTGATCGCCGGCCTCGCTTTCAAAGTATCCGCGGCACCGTTCCACATGTGGACACCTGATGTCTACGAAGGCGCTGATACGCCTATCACCGCCTTCTTTGCTGCCGCGCCGAAAGCGGCGGCGCTGGCGCTCTTTGCCCGTGTTATGGCCGATCCACTGTTAGGTGCCGCTGAATCCTGGAGCCAGGTTGTGGCCATGTTGGCGGGCATATCTGTCGTGGTTGGTGCATTTGGTGCGCTAGCCCAGCGGAATATCAAACGGCTGCTGGCCTACAGCTCCATCGGCCATGTCGGCTTCGCGCTGATCGGGCTGGCTGCGGCGTCTGAAATTGGCGTGCGCGGGTTGTTGATCTATACGGCCATCTACCTGTTCATGAACCTTGCGGCCTTCGCGTGTGTGCTCGCGATGCGTCGGGACGGTGACGCTGTTGAGAACATTGATGACCTTGCTGGCGCGTCCCGCACCCATCCAGCCATGGCATTGGCACTGGCTGCGATCTTGTTCTCGATGGCGGGTATTCCGCCGCTCGCTGGGTTCTTCGGCAAGCTCTATGTGCTGCAAGCCGCCGTTGAGGCGCACCTGTACATTCTGGCCGTCGTTGGTGTTCTTGCCAGTGTGGTTAGCTGCTTCTATTATATCCGCCTGATTAAGGTTATGTATTTCGACGAAGCCAGTGATCCGCTTGACGGCCCAATGCCCCGTGATCTCGGCATGGTGCTGGGCGTGGCAACGATTGTGATTCTGCTGTTTATCGTGCTGCCAGGGCCCATTGTTTCTGAAGCGACGGCCGCGGCTCAGCAACTGTTCCAGAATTGAGCCTCCAGACCATAGCCGGCGACCAATTCCTCCCAAATAGCTGGCGCCTGGATACGCGGGACAGCGTTGATAGCACGAACGCGGAAGCCGCAAAACGCGCCCGTGCGGGTGAACCTGCCGGATATGCCATCACGGCCCGCGAACAAACGGCAGGCCGGGGGCGAAGCGGACGCGCCTGGTCAACCGGCGGAAATGATCTGGCGCTCTCTATTCTACTGCGCCCGCAATTGAAGCCTGCCGCCGCGGCTGCCGCTGGGTTTGTCGCAGCCCTCGCGGTGCATGACCTTGCAAAAGATGTACTGCCAGCCACTGCACCGCTCACGATCAAGTGGCCGAACGATGTCCTGATTGGGGATCGCAAGCTTTCCGGCATTTTGGCAGAGGCCGCGTCTGGCACCGATGGGCTTGTAGACTGGTTGGTGCTCGGCATGGGCGTTAATCTGGCACCACAACAGCACGACGTCGCCCCGCATGCGATTGATCTGGAGACTGCAGGCGGTCCACGCTTACAGCCGGATGATGCAGCAGCGCGGCTCTTGGCGCATCTGGATCATTGGATCAGCCAATGGCTTGGCCAGGGCTTCGAGCCTATTCGCCATGCATGGCGTGAGCGCGCCCGTGATCTTGGCAAGCCAGTTGTTGCCCGTCTGCCGAATGAAACGGTTGAGGGCGTGGCCCTTGATTTAGCGGCAGATGGGGCGCTTGTTCTCCAACTCGCTGACGGCGTTGAACGACGCATTTCAGCGGGTGATGTCTTCCCCTTGGCGAAAGGGTCCTGACCCATGCTGCTCGCAATTGACGCTGGCAATACGAACACTGTCTTTGCTGTCTATGACGGCGAGGAGCGCAGAGGCCTTTGGCGCGCCGCGACAGATACGCGCCGCACTGCTGATGAGCATTTTGTCTGGCTGTCCCAGGTTATGGCTGTCGAGGGTGTTGAGCGCGGCGATATTGATTCTGCGATCATTTCGACCGTTGTTCCTGCCTCACTCTTCAATTTGACGCGCTTATGCACCCGCTATTTTGACGTCGAGGCCCTGGTGGTCGGGGAGCCAAGCGTTGATCTTGGCATCACTGTCCTGCTTGATAATCCGAATGAAGTCGGCGCGGATAGGCTTGTGAATGCCGTCGCCGCGAAATCTGAATATGGCGGTCCGCTGATTCTGATCGACTTTGGCACAGCCACGACGTTCGACGTTATCGACGGCGATGGGAATTATGTGGGTGGCATTATCGCGCCTGGCGCTAACCTTTCTATGGAAGCACTGCACATGGCCGCGGCGAAGCTGCCCCTTGTCGCCGTCCGTCAACCGGCCCATGTTGTTGGCGGCGGTACGGTGGAAGCCATGCAGTCTGGAATTTTTTACGGATATCTCTCCTTAATCGAAGGCCTGGTGGCGCGCATCCGTGAGGAACGCGGCGAGCCTGACCTTCGCGCGATTGCGACTGGTGGTCTTGCACCACTTTTTCATAGCGCCACTGATGTTATCTACGCCATTGACCGCGATCTCACATTGCGCGGCCTCCTTGAATTATACAGACGGAACGCCAAGTGACCGATCCCAACCAGCCAACTGCCGATCTTCCTGTCCCTGCCAAGGATGAGGTGCTGTTCGCCGCCTTGGGTGGGCTGGGCGAAATCGGGATGAATCTCGCGCTCTATGGCCATGCCGGCAAATGGCTGGCGGTTGATATGGGCGTGACTTTCGGTGACGAAGACACGCCGGGCGTTGATGTGATCGTGCCAGATATCAGTGCCATCGAAGCGCTGGGCGATGACCTAGTCGGCATTCTGATCACCCATGCCCACGAAGACCATATAGGAGCTGTGCCTTATCTCGCAGGCCGCTTCAAATGCCCGGTCTATGCTTCGCCCTTCGCTGCGGCCTTCTTGCGCAAGAAGCTGGAAGATGATGGCGGTGCGGGTGCTAAGCGCAAGGTAAAGATCATTGAGGTCAAATCACCGGGCACCAAGAAAATTGCCCCGTTCAATATCCAAATGGTGCCAATGCCGCACTCAATCCCGGAATCCAACCTTGTCGCGATCCGCACCAAAGCTGGCATGGTCGTCCATTCCGGTGACTGGAAGATGGATGACGGCCCGGTTATTGGCCCCAAGCCAGATGCTGAAGCACTGGCCAAGCTTGGGGAAGAGGGCGTTGCAGCGCTTGTGTGCGATTCAACGAATGTCCTTCGCGAAGGCTGGACGGGCAGTGAAAGCAGCCTGACGCAGCCGATTGAAGAGCTGATCAAGTCCCGCAAGAACCGCGTGATATTCGCCTGCTTCTCCTCCAACGTTGCCCGGCTCTATACGGTCGCGAAAGCAGCACAGGCGGCAGGGCGCGACATCGGTCTTGTGGGTCGCTCGCTTTGGCGGATGCATGGCGTTGCGGGCGGGCTAGGCTATTTGGATGGCTTGCCTGACTTCCTGCAGGAAAACGATATCGGCTATCTACCACGCGGCAAAATGGTTGCCATTTGCACTGGCAGCCAGGGGGAGCCGCGCGCGGCTCTACACCGGATCGCAGATGGTCAACATAGGCATCTGACATTAGAGCGGGGCGATACTGTCTGCTTCTCCAGCCGGGATATCCCGGGCAACGAAAAAGCCATTGGCCGCTTGCAGAACCGGCTGATTGAATCTGGGATTGAGGTGATTACGGCCAGCATGGAAGATATCCATGTGTCCGGGCACCCTGCACAGGATGAGATCAAGCGTCTCTATGAATTGCTGCAGCCTGAACGGGTGTTGCCGGCTCACGGTGAGGGCCGGCATCTCATCGCCCATGCTGCTTTTGCGAAGGATTGCGGTATCCCTGAAAGCATGGTCGCGTTCAATGGCCATGTGGTCCGCCTCGCAGGTGGCGACTTCAAGAAAGTTGGGGATGTTAAGGTCGGCCGGGTTGGTCTTGATGGCAAAACACCTGTTGCACTGAATGGCGATGCGTTGCGCGAGCGACGGCGTATGAAAATTGAAGGCATGGCGCATATCACCGTCGTGCTGGATGACCGTGGCCGCCTTGCCGCCGATAGCATGGTTACACTCTCTGGCCTCGACGCTGCTGACGATGATGATGTGCTTGATGTGATTGAAGAAAGCATCGACGACGCCATTACTGCGATGAAGCCGGGTGATCGTAAGAAGGACGATCCCGTGCATGAAGCTGCGCGTACGGCACTCCGTCGGGTGCTTCGGCGCGAAACCGGTAAGCGTCCGCAAGTGTCTGTTCATGTCGTGCGTCTATAAATTTGTGTGTCTGACGCTTGTAACCTCTTGAATTCAGGCGACGGAACGCCGATATTTTAGGGACGAGCGCGGACAATGGCGGCGTCAGCGTGCTTTAGGGTGCGCATGGGCTAGCCAAAATTTCGCAAAACTCAATCAATTCCAAGGGGAACAGGGAATGGCTCTCCAAGATCGTGGCTACATCCGAAGCGGCGCAGGTGCCGTTGATACAGAATACGACGTCGGCCTCCGCTCACACATGCTGCGCGTGTATAATTACATGTGCGCTGGGTTGGTGCTGACAGGCGTCGTCGCATACGGCTTCGCGTCATATATCACCACGTCACCTGAATTGGCTCAGATGATCTATGGCACGCCGCTGCGCTGGGTGCTGGCCTTCGCGCCATTCGCGTTCATCCTGGCGATGAATTTCGGCATCAATAAAATGAGCTTCGGCACGCTACAGATCGTGTTCTGGGCATTTGCTGCTGTGATGGGGCTTTCGCTCTCATCCGTATTCCTGGTTTATACCAGCGGATCGATTGCGAAGGTCTTCTTCATCACGGCAAGCATGTTCGCTGCAACCAGCCTCTATGGTTACACGACCAAGCGTGACCTGGCGAAAATGGGCTCGTTCCTCTTCATGGGCATGATCGGCTTGTTCATCGCGATGATCGTGAACATCTTCATGCAGAGCCCGGTGATGCATTACGCGATCTCAGCTCTTGGTGTATTGATCTTCACAGGCCTAACGGCTTGGGATACACAGCGCATTAAGGAAGAATACCACGTCAACCATGGCTACGAGCTTGCAGGCAAGCTTGCGGTGATGGGCGCGGTTGGGCTCTACATCAACTTCGTCAACATCTTCATGTTCCTGTTGTCGTTCTTCGGCAATCGCGAATAGACATCGCGGACATGTGATTGAGATTACGGCCCGGAGCTCACGTTCCGGGCCGTTTTCGTATTGGCGGGCGGTGGGGCCGCACCTATGTCTTGCTGTAGGAGGAAGTCCCATGGTTATGAAGCCCATCCTGCTTGCCGCTGCAGTCTCCCTGGTGCCGCTGGCTGCATCTGCTAGCGTATTCAATATTGACCAAGCGCGGATGTTCTGTGTCGCTGGTGCTGCTGAAAAGGCCGACAGTTGTCTTTCTGATCAACAGCGGGCGGGCGCATGGATTGATGCCTGGGCTGATCGGGGCGAATTCCCGCGCTTCGTTGCAAAACGTGTGGTCACCCGTTGTGATGCGCGGTATCGCCCCGATCTTCGCCAGGTCAAGCTCTGTTTTGAAGACGTTCGGGATAACCGCGGCAAGTCTGACCGCAGGTTCCAATAGCGGCAGAGGACCATAATCGGCAGTTGACCGGCCCTGCAGTGCAGCCGACACTTAGTGAAATCACTATAATTTCGCTGAGGGCTAAGCTATGCGTCAAATCCATTTGGTCGCGTTCCTGCAAGCGCAGAACTGTACGACGATCCCTGCCGCGTGGCGCCATCCGGAGGCGCGGGCTGATTTCACTTCGCCCGAATATTATCAGCACATTGGACGTGTGCTGGAGCATGGTAAATTTGATATCGGCTTCTTTGATGATCGCCTCGCCATGCCGGATATGTATACCGGGGACCATGCCCACACGATCGAACACGGCATCCGTGCCGTAAAAATGGACCCCGTTGCCGTGCTGATGGCAATGGCCATGGCGACGGAACGGCTCGGTCTCGGTGCCACGTTCTCCACCACATATCATGAGCCCTTCTACGTAGCCCGCTTGTTCCAGACGTTGGATCTGATGACCAAGGGCCGGGCCGCCTGGAATGTCGTAACGTCTGTGAATGACAATGAGGCTCGCAATATGGGGCGCGACAAAGTCATCGCCCATGACGACCGGTATGATCGTGCCGATGATTTTATGGAAGCGGCACTTGGCCTGTGGGACAGCTGGGATGACGACGCGATTATCCTGGATAAAGCGAACAGCGTTTTCGCAAAGCCGGGTAGCGTTCGCAGGCTTGATCATGAGGGCGCGTTCTATAAGGCGCGGGGGCCGTTCACCGTCCCGCGATCCGTGCAGGGCCGCCCAGTGGTTATTCAAGCGGGGGCGAGCGGACGCGGGCAAAAATTTGCGGCGCGTTGGGGTGAATTGCTGTTCACGGCCTTCCCAACATTCGATATCGCTAAGCGCAATTATGACGGCCTGAAAGCCGCCTGCGCCGCCAATGGCCGCAATCCAGATAACTTCAAGATCGCGGCGCTAGGGTTCCCCGTCGCCGCTGCGACCAAGATGGAAGCTGAAGACAAGCGCGCCTTCTACGACACATTGCCGAACGAAACCGATCAGCTCTCTCTGCTGTCTGAGGGATTGAACTATGACTTCGGCCAGAAGGGCATGGATGAGCCGTTCACGGACGCGGATATGGAAGGCCTGTCTGGCATTCAGGCGCTTCGGGACCGGGTTGTGCAACAGGGGGTCGCGAACCCGACACCGCGGGACTTTATGAACCTGACGCAGCGCGGCCGCTTGAATCACGCGTGGGTTGGTGGCCCGAAGGAAATTGCCGACATCATGGAAGAATGGTTCACGTCACCAGCCTGCGACGGCTTCGTTATCGGACCATCGGTGCTGCCAGGATCGTTCGAGGACTTTGTCGAGCATGTGGTGCCAGAGCTACAGCGGCGGGGCTTGTATCGCAAAGAATACACCGGCTCTACGCTCCGCGATCATCTGGGTCTGCCGAAGGCGACGCACGGCGATTGGCAATAGGGCGATTGGCAATAGGGGGAACCATCATGGGTAAACTTTCGGGCAAATCAGTGATTATCACAGGTGCCAGCGCTCCTGCTGGTATCGGGGCGACCGCAGCGCGGCTGTTCCATGCAGAAGGTGCCAACTTAATGTTGGTGGACGTTGATGAGGCACCCCTTGCTGCACTCGCAAACGAGCTTGGTGCAGCATATATGGCGGCTGATGTGTCCCAGGATGACGCTAACCGCGATATCGTTGCGGCGACGCTCGACCGCTTCGGTAGCTTGGATGCGGCGCTGCTGAACGCGGGCATCGTCGGCAAGATCTTGCCGACGGTCGAGTATGATCTGGATCTCTTTGATAAAGTGCTGGCCGTGAATGTGCGCGGTGTTTTCCTTGGCCTGAAGCATATGATGCCGGCCATGGAAACATCTGGCGGCAGCATCGTGATTACGTCTTCCACGGCTGGCATTCGCGCATTGCCGGGATTGGCGGCCTATACAGCATCCAAGCATGCCGTCATTGGTTTGATGCGGACGGCGGCACTGGAAGGCGCAGCGCACAATATTCGCGTGAACACGGTCAACCCATCTCCCATCGCCACGCCAATGATGGATAAGATGGAAGATATGAACGGGGTCACAGATGCTGACCGCCAGAATTTCCCACTCGCCCAAGGCACGCCGTTGAAACGCTACGGCAAGCCAGAAGAAGTCGCGCGGATGATGCTGTTCCTAGCCAGCGATGACGCAAGTTTCTCCACAGGCGGCGTCTACATGGTAGATGGCGGCGTATCCGCAGGCCGCGTGTGACGACGGACTTCCCGCCAGCAGAGTTTGAAGCAAGGGTTACAAATGCCCATAAGGCCATGCACGCAGCAGGTATCGACGCGCTGCTGCTGACGACCGAAGCGGAGGTCCGCTACTTCACCGGCTTCCGCACGGCGTTCTGGCAAAGCCCAACGCGCCCCTGGTTTGTGGTGTTGCCGATGGGTGCCAAGCCAATCGCCATCATTCCCGAAATCGGTGCTGCGTTGATGCGTGAGACCTGGGTAGAGGATATCCGCACCTGGGCTGCCCCCCACGCAACAGACGATGGCCTCTCTTTGTTGAGCGATGCGCTTAGGGCCGCCCGCGTGATCGGCATGCCCATGGGCCGCGAAAGCAGCCTCCGTATGCCGTTAGCCAATTTTGAGGCGCTTCGGGCCAGGCTCGCAGGGGCGATGTTCTTGGATGCGAGCCCGTTATTACGGAACCTCCGCTTGGTGAAATCCGCAGCAGAGATCGCCCTGATCGCGGACATTTGCCAGATCACGTCAGCGGCGTTTGCCCAGGCGCCGAGCTTGTTCCACGAAGGCCAACCGCTCAACGAAACCTTCCGCGCTTTCAAGATCGCCCTGCTCAAAGCTGGGGCGGAGGATGTACCCTACCTCGTTGGCGGCGCTGGTCAGGGTGGGTATGGCGACGTGATCTCTCCGCCAGATGACACACCATTGCGATCTGGCGACGTGCTGATGCTGGACACAGGTGCCAGCCTCAAAGGCTATTTCGCGGATTTCGACCGGAATTTCGCCATTGGCCAAGCCAGCGATGCCGCCCGAACAGCCTACGATACCTTGTGGAGTGCAACCGAAGCGGGCCTACAAGCCGCCCGGCCAGGTGTGCCGGTGGCAGATGTGTTTCAGGCCATGGCCGCGATCATTGGCCAAGGTGCCAGCGATGTTGGGCGCTACGGGCACGGCCTTGGCATGCAGCTCACGGAGCCACCGTCGCTGATCGACTTCGACGAAACGATCCTGGCACCCGGTATGGTCATCACGTTGGAGCCAAGCTTGACCATCAGCCCTGGCAAAATCATGGTCCACGAAGAAAACATCGTGATCACAGACGGCGCGCCGCAATTGCTGTCAGAGCGAGCAGCGCGTGAATTGCCCGTGCTTTGAAGGCGCAGCTGTTCATTCCCGATATCAGGAGAAATCCCTATGACTGAGCAACAGAAAATCGGCATCAACTACGTTGAGTTCGCCTCTCCTGAGCTAAAGAAAACCCAGGCCTTCTTCGCAAAAGCGTTCGGGTGGGAGTTTATCAACTATGGTGACCAGTACCGGGACGTCCAAGGCGCTGGCATCGGTGCCGGGATTGAGCGGGCAGACCTCAGAGCGCCCCTGGTTGTGCTGGAAGCCGATGATCTTGAGGCAATGCTTGGGGTCGTGAAAGATGCGGGCGCCGAAATCACACAAGAGATTTTCGAATTTCCCGGTGGCCGCCGGTTCCAATTCAAAGAACCCGGCGGCAACGAAATCGCCGTGTGGTCGCAGCAGAAAAGCTAGAGCGCCGTGCGTCGCTTGGCCACGCAGTCCGGCGCTCTATCTCATTGATTGCGGGCAATTTATCCCAACTAATCTGATTCAGATTGGTGGGGAATTGCCCTAGCGGTTAGGCTTGTTACTTCCAGGGCAGCTCGTCGCCGAGACCGAAGCGATGGCGCACACCGAAGGTGAAGTAGGTGGAGCCGCCTGAAACGCCATCTATCAAACCAAAAATGCCGCTGCGATGGTGTAGGCGAAAGAAGCCGGACCAGTCGGTATCCGGTACGCCAAACTCAATTTCGGGCGAGAACATGTTCAGGAACTTAGAGCCTTGATTGTCATCGTCTTTGCGTTTTTCGGTCGGTGTGATCTCTGAGATAAAAGATGGGCCGACAGAAATTGCGAGCTTCGTTGGCAGCCTTTCCCGCCAGGGGAAACCGTCGAATGTCACGGTCATTGGCATACCAAGCTCAAACCCGCCTTCGTCAATCCGGTGGGCACCGAGCACACCCAGACCAAAACTGAAGCCATAGCCCAGATCGAACAGCTTCCGCCCGACGGTGAAGCCAACGATCTGCTCATCTTCAATTGTCGTACTGGCCGGGTCGATAATGGACTCAGTGAAGTCGCCGGGGTTCAGTGCGCCGTACCAAATATCCGCATGCCAAGGCTTTTCCATTGGCGCTGTATTAAAGCGGACGGGAGCTTGGGCAATCTGTGCCGTGGGAGTTGAGGCCGGCGATCGATAGGTGAGCGGCGGCGCTTTGGCTATGTGTGTTGGCGTTGCATGCCAAGTCGGCTCCACCGTCCGTGCCTGGCTGAGGCTACCGGATTGTTGCGCCAGTGCCGGCGCGGCCATGAGAGCAAGCGTCAGCAAGGCCGCAGTGCGGGTCGTAATCAGGCGAAGGCGCATAGAATAGCTGTCCACAAATACCAAGGACGGCCCCCGAAACGCGTCCACCAGTGCTCCCTATAGCAGGGTAGAACGGGGCTGTCGAAGGCTTGAATACGTTCAGGCTGCCGGGCGCTTCTTGCGGATCGGGCAGGGGCGGACAACGCGCGCATCTGGATCAAACTCAGATCGGCTCACATGGGCCAGGCTCTTGCCATAAATGTGGAGGGAGAGTGTGGGCGTATCGCCGTGGTTCTGCACGCTGTGAATATCATCGGGCATGAACACAATTGTTTGCCCGGCACCGACATCGGCTTCGTGATGAACGGTCAGGTCTGCGTGGCCGGGCGCGCCGCCATCATCATTCCGCTTCCAGATCGTATTGCGCTCAACGCCATCAAGGCCAACAACGCAACCCCATGTCTGGTGATCATGCGGCAGCACGCCTTTGCCGGGTGCCCATACAATGGTTTCGACCAGCAGCGTGTGGTCCGCTTCTTCGTGCAGCACAGTGATGCCAATGCCTTGTTCAGGATCGACGTCATAGAAATCAGGTTTAATCCAACCTGGCGTCTCCGCCAGCTTCGCGGCAAGCGGTGCCACTTCTGGGAGGATATCCTTGGGGCCGCCGCCTTCTGCAGTCAGGCGGCGAAGGTCATTGACGAAAGCTTCTACGGAATAGGTCATTGCACAGGCTCCAAAGCGCGGGATCGATATTTATACTGATCATCGGCAGCGCTATAATCCACGTCGGCAACCGCGTTGTGAAGGCCTAACGGGTCAGGCGGATTGTAATGGGGATTGCCTTTGCGATGGTGCCCGCGCCGTCAGGCTCCGCAGAACAAATCGCAGGCCTTCGGCTGAGATCGGATATTCAGCGAGTTCAATCCTGCCCAGATCAGCTGACGCTTCATTATCCTGGGCATTGATCCGGTTTACCAGCAATAACACCGGCGTGGCGTTATTGGGCGAAGTCGGCGCTGCTTTCTCCCGGGCCTCCGCGACGCAATTGATCATTTCGCAATCGGTCGAATTGCTGCGAATGACGATAGCGTCGTAGGGCTCAATTCTGGCATGGGTTATAGCGGCGTCACCATCATTAACCATAATGGTGGACCAGTTTTGGCTGCTGACCAGATCAGCGATTGTGACCCGCTCTACAGGGTCAGCAGCGACAATCAGAACATGAAGATCAGATGTGTAGGTCATTACAGACGCTCTAGCGGCAGGCAGGCATGGATCAACCTGCTCGTGGCCTGTTGCACTGTGGCGACGTCAGTCTTGATGTAATGCGAATGGTATATGGTCGCCATAATAGGCGGGAGCGTCGTCATCATGGCGCCAACTCTCGTTCTGGGTGCATTGTTGTGCTAGACTTGGACCACCCAAAGTCGCTGCAACAGTACAGAGACAAATGTAACAGGTTAAATTCTTTTACTTTCAGCCTGTTGCAGGATGGCGATAGCACACGCCAACAATCGCAGAGCTGCCAAATGGACCAATCGGCAACACCGAATCGGCCATCCGCCGCAGATATGGCCCTCGCGCTCGACTGCGTTTTGGTTAGCGACGTACTTGGCGCGAAGTCCCGGTTGCGCGGATTGCTAAGTTATCTGGTCCAGCAGGAAATCAATGGGCGCGGCGACCGTTTGAAAGCCTATACAATCGGCGTTGACGCGTTTGGCCGTCCAGATGACTTCGATCCGAATTCAGATAGCATTGTACGCGTAGAGATCAACCGCCTGCGAAGCGCTCTGGCGCGTTACTATGCAGGCCCCGGCGTGGATGATCCCTTTAGGATTGATTTGCCGCGCGGTCAGTATCGGCCCGTCCTGAAGCCAGCGAACGTCCACACAGAAGGCCCTAAACGCCCGGCAGAGTGGTCCGTCAGACGTATCCTCATTGCTAGTGCCGTCTTGCTCTTCGCATTTGGGTTTGTTGCCTGGATGGCCTTTGATTCCCGTAAAGCTGGGGTGCCGTCACAAGACCAGCCGCCACTGCTGGAGGTCGGTAAAGTCGAAGCGCTGGTCGCGGATGGTGAAGTGCAAGCGGCAGCCGTTACGGTTCGGAAACTCCTGGTCGGAGAACTGGCCCAATTTCAGACATTGCGCGTGCTGCAGTTGGATGACAGAGCAGACTCGCGCAGTCATAGCAATCGGCCAGCTGTGGAATTTCGTGTTGTCGGATTTATTGCAAAGCCGGGCGCTGTACTGATCCTCCATCTAACAATGATCCGTGTGAGTACGTCGGAGGTGGTTTGGAGTGAGCGGCGGGTCATATCGGACGCCGGTGGCAAGCTTGACCCAGGCTATCTGGCGGAAGTGCGATCTCTAATCGGCAATTTGGCCGGTCCGAACGGTGTGATGGTTGCGTCCGCGCTCCGGGATATGAAGGGACAGCACTCCCATGTGCTGACCCAATCAGATTCAGCTTATGAATGCCTGCTGCGCTGGTACGCCTTTGATACAGCTAAAGACCCCAAGGAAGGTTCCATCGCACGGGCCTGCCTTTCACGCCTTACGGAGGCGCAGACACAATCTGGCGCGATCTGGTCTGCCTATGGCTTCATGCTTTTTCTGGATTGGAGCAGGGCAGGACAGCCGTCAGATTCCGCAGATTTTAGTGCGGCCCTCAGCGCGATTGAGCGCGGTACGCAGTTGGAGCCGGGCAATGCAATTGGGCATGAGTATCTTGCTTCGGTGCTCATGGCTGCGGGGCAATTTGAAGGCGCGCGGCGGCATTATTTGCGCGCCATTCAGCTCAGCCCAAGCAAGCCAGATTTGGAAGTGCTTTTGGGGTGGAGTTCTGTACTGCAAGGTGATTGGGACGTTGGAATTGAAGCCATTAAACGCGGGATACGGCGCAGTCCAGCGCCACCCGGTTGGTTCCGAATACCGGTCAGCATGGATGCCTTTCGGCGCGGCGTATATCGTGAAGCGCTTATCGAGGCTGAGGCTATTATACGTGCCGGAGACGATCGCGGCTTGCCCCTCGCCCTGGCTGCAGCGGTTGCGCTTGGCGACCTGACCCGTATCGTGCGCTATGACAAGACCTTAAGCGACCAAGGCAAAACAGCAATTGAAGCTTTGAGCGCTATCCGCAGTGTCGTCAATGTCCCAGAGCTTCTGGATCGGTATCAGGAAACCCTGGCTTGGGCAGACGCCCGTTAGCAATCGCCTGCTTCCTTCATACACCAGCGCGCGATATCAGCGTGGGTTGCGTACCAGATATTGCCTGTGGCGTTCATGTGGTCAATCAATTGGGCTAACATCGCCATGCGGGAGCGGTGGCCGATAATGTGTGGGTGCATGGTTAGCTGGAACACGCCGCCATCGGCATGGGCACCATCAAATTCAGCCTTGAAAATTTCTAGCACTGAACTTGGCGGCGTATGCGGGCGCGACTGGCGGCGGAAGTCGAAGCCGAAATAGGGCATGTCATCCCGAATCCATTCGACCGGTAGCTCGACAATGCCTGTCGGCGCACCTTCTTCCAGCAGTTCGTAAGGGTCGTCATCGGCCATTAAAGATGAGTCGTAGAGCAAGCCCATCTCTCGGGTGATGGCGAGGGTGACGGGGCTGAAGTCCCAGCTTGGTGTGCGGATGCCGACAGGGCGTACACCGCAGATTTCCTCCAGCTTATCCGCTGCGCGCATTTGAATGTCGCGCTCATCCTCCGGCGGCAGGGATGCATTCATTTCATGGATCCATGAGTGAATGCCGATTTCATGGCCTTCGGCGATGATCCGGCGTTGCTCATCTGGGTGGATCATGGCGGTGACGGCTGGCACAAAAAAGCTGGCCTTGATGTCATGCTTCGCCAGGAGCGCCAGGATGCGGGGGATGGCGACGCGGGCACCATATTGGTTGGCTGAAAGGGTGCCGGGCGAATTATCGCCCCATCGCAGCGTCGTGGTCTCATGATCACTATCGAACGAGAGGGCGACTGCGCACGTGGCACCACCGGGCCATTTTGCGGGTTTCAGGCTGCGCCCAGCACGAACTTTCTCAACGATGGGGCGCCACGTGGATTCCGGCCATTGCCAGGGAAGCTGTTCACTCATGGTCCTGCTCGCTCAAGTTTGATAGGATCGGGAGATAAAGCGGACCACCAAATGCTGCGAAAATCCAGTCCTCTGCTGTTGCTGGATGTGCTTGCGTTCCGGGTGGAATTGGTGCATATCCCCGCTATCAATTGGCAGCACTGCATCGCCAACGGCGCACATCGCGTCGCCCGTCAGTCCGCGAGGGTTCGCGCACTGACGCGTTTTGCGTTATGGTTTTGGGCTTAGAGAGGACGGAGGGTCAGCGATGTTTGAAAGCTTGAGTGACAAGCTCTCCGGAGCCTTTAAGAAGCTCACTGGCAAGGGTGCGCTATCAGAAGCCGATGTCCGCACAGCCATGCGCGAAGTCCGCTTGGCGTTGCTGGAAGCGGATGTGGCGCTACCGGTCGTCAAGAAATTCATTGATGCCGCCACTGCCAAAGCCATTGGCCAGGATGTGCTGCGCAGCATCTCCCCCGGCCAACAGGTCATCAAGATCGTCCATGACGAGCTGGTTGCCATGCTCGGCGGCGGCCCAGCTGAGACTGTTGAAGCGGCCAGCCTTTCCGCTGAACTCTCGCTTGGTCAGAACCCGCCTGCCGTCATTATGATGTGCGGCCTGCAAGGTTCCGGTAAGACCACAACGACAGGCAAGCTCGCGCTGCGCCTGAAAGATCGTGAGCGCAAAAAAATCCTGATGGCGTCCGTGGACGTGCATCGCCCTGCGGCACAGAAGCAATTGGCGACGCTCGGCCAGCAGATCAGCGTCGATACGCTGCCGGTCGTGTTCGGTGAATTGGCCCCGGCCATTGCCCGACGTGCGCTCGATACAGCGAAGCGCCAGGGCTACGATATTCTCTTTATTGATACCGCTGGCCGGACTGTCATTGACGAGCAGATGATGAAGGAGGCCGAAGAGGTCCGCCGCATCATCAACCCGCAGGAAACGCTGCTGGTGGCCGATGCAATGACAGGCCAGGACGCTGTCGGCGTTGCTGAGGCCTTTAATAACCGTCTCGGCGTGTCTGGCATTGTGTTGACCCGTGTTGATGGTGATGCCCGCGGCGGTGCCGCACTTTCCATGCGCTCCGTTACCGGTAAGCCGCTGAAATTCCTTGGCACCGGCGAACAACTAGATGCGATTGAGCCATTCCACGCGGACCGCATCGCCGGTCGTATCCTGGGCATGGGTGACGTCGTCAGCCTAGTCGAGCGTGCTGCCGAAACGATTGAGCAGGAAGACGCTGAAGCGCTCGCCAAGAAGCTTCAATCCGGGCAGATGGACCTTACGGTTCTGCTGCAACAGCTGCGCCAGATGAAGAAGATGGGCGGGCTCGGTGGTTTGATGAGCATGCTGCCACAAGTAGGCAACCTCAAAAAGCAGATGGCGGACGCGAATATTGACGAGAAAATGATCGCGCGCCAGGAAGCCATCATCCTCTCCATGACGCCGCATGAGCGCGCCAAGCCAGATCTCCTGAAGGCGTCTCGTAAACGCCGGATTGCCGCAGGTGCAGGCGTTGAAGTGCAGGATGTGAACCGGCTTTTGAAGCAGTTCGATCAGATGCGCGGCATGATGAAAAAAATGAACAAGCTTGGCCGCAAAAAAGGCAAGAAGGGCATGCCTGCCCTGCCACCCGGTATGGAAATGCCCGGTGGTGGCGGACTTGGCGGCGGCGGGGGCCTTGGCGGTCTCGGCGGCATGTTGCCCAAAGGCGGTTTCAATCCATTTGGCCGGTAACGGTCATCTTCCAACACACTGTTTTGCTTAAATAAGGAAGTCTCGAACTATGGCTGTAAAGATTAGGCTCACCCGCGGCGGCGCTAAGAAGCGCCCATATTATCGCATCGTCGTTGCCAATTCCCGCGATCCACGGGATGGTCGTTTCATCGAGCAGATCGGCACGTATAATCCGATGCTGCCCCGTGACAACGAAAACCGCATCACGCTGAAAACCGAGCGCGCGCAGCATTGGCTGTCTGTTGGCGCTCAGCCAAGTGATCGCGTTGGCCGTTTCTTGGCGGATGCTGGCCTGATGGAGCGGAAAGCTATTCCGACCCAGACCAAGAAAGATCAGCCTAAAGCCAAAGCCCAGGAGCGTATGCGCGAAGCCGCTGCCGCTGCTGAAGCTGCCGCCGAAGCTGCTGCGGAAGCCTCTGCAGCCCCGGCTGAAGAAGCACCAGCCGAAGACGCTGCAGCTGAAGAGAACGCGTGAGCCAATCGGGACCAGGCCTAACCCCTGCCGGCATTATTGTCGGCGCACAGGGGGTGCGCGGCCTGGTCCGGGTGAAGACGTTCACGCAAACGTCCGGCGTCATCGCGGATTACGGCCCGTTGTTCAATGAGAGCGGCGAGCGGCAATTCAACGTGACACTGGTCGAAGCCCGGCCAACGGTCGCTGTCTTAAAGATTGACGGCGTCACCAGTCGGGAAGCGGCAGAAGCGCTTAAAGGTCTGATGCTCCACATTCCCCGATCGGCTTTGCCAGAGGTGGATGAGGATGAGTTCTACCACGCAGACCTGGTAGGGCTCATCGCGGAGACAGAGGCCGAAGGGCGGATTGGCGTTGTGTCCAGTTTGGATGATTTCGGTGCCGGTGAGCTGATTGAAATCGCGTTGGATGCTGGCGGTGCGCCGTTGGTGTGCCCTTTCACGATGGCGGTGGTTCCAATTGTCGATATTGCAGGCGGCAAGGTTGTACTCAACCCGCCAGCAGGCCTATGGCCACGAGAGACGAAGGCGAAACATACCGGCCCGGCCAAGAGCGGTAAACGCAAACGGCCAAAACCGGTAGAAGGTGAAGGCGGTCCCGCGTGAGCGATGACGCTGAAAATGACCAGAAACCCTGGCGGGCGACAGCATTGACGCTGTTCCCGGAGATGTTTCCAGGACCGCTTGGCCATTCCCTTGCGGGCAAGGCACTGGAAGCGGGGCTGTGGTCGTTGGAAGCACTGGACATTCGGGGGTTTGCGCGCGATAAACACCGCACGGTCGACGATGCGCCTTTTGGCGGCGGGGCCGGAATGGTTATGCGGGCTGATGTGGTTGACGCGGCGATAGAAGCTGCGTCGGCCAAGAAGCATGAGAGTGCTGGCCCATTAGTCTATCTAACGCCCAGGGGCGTTCCGTTGACCCAAGCGCGCGCGAAAGCGCTAGCTGCTGGGCCAGGGGTGACGCTGCTGTGCGGTCGCTATGAAGGCGTCGATCAACGGGTGCTGGACGCTCGCGACGTTGAGGAGATCAGCATTGGTGATTTTGTCCTGTCTGGGGGCGAGGCGGCGGCGCTGATTATATTGGACGTATGTGTACGGCTTCTGCCCGGCGTAATGGGCGGTGCGGAGTCGTTAGACGAGGAGAGTTTCGAGAACGGGTTGCTCGAATATCCGCACTATACCCGACCAAGGGTATGGGCGGGGATGGAGCCCCCCGATGTTTTGCTTTCTGGCGATCATGGCCGCGTAGCGGCTTGGCGGCGGGAACAATCGGAAGCTGCGACCCGGCAGCGGCGGCCTGATCTTTGGGCAACCTACGCCAGGAAAACAGCGCGGCGCGAGCCGTAAAGCTAACGCAGCGCAAGCTGCAAAACAGAACTGAGCGATCAAAAATGAATATGGCGTCGTCCCCCTTCTAAGGCGGGCACGTTCATGTAAAGGCGAAAAGAAAAAGGAACCGGCCTCATGAACATCCTTGATATTATCGGGCAAGAAGAAATCGCCCGCGTCACGGAATCTAAAGAAATCCCTGACTTTCGCTCCGGCGATACCGTTCGGGTAAACTACCGCGTCGTCGAAGGCGAGCGTGAGCGTATTCAGGCGTTTGAAGGCGTGTGCATCGCCCGTAAGAACGCTGGCGTCTCATCCGCGTTCACCGTGCGCAAGATTGCATCTGGCGAAGGCGTGGAACGTGTATTCCCGCTGTATTCCCCGAATGTCGAAAGCATCGTCGTGGTTCGCCACGGTCGTGTCCGTCGGGCGAAGCTGTACTATCTGCGTGGCCGTCGTGGTCGCTCCGCGCGCATCGCTGAGCGTCGCCGTGGCGTTCCGCCGAAGGCGCAGTAACAGAAACGCTGCTGAATTTATAATGACCGGCGGTGCCTCTGGGCACCGCCGCAATATGACGACCGGGAGGGGCGAATGGCTACGCCACGCACATTGTTCGATAAAATCTGGGCAGATCACGTTGTCCGCACCGAAGAAGATGGTACGGCGCTGATTTATATCGATCTGCATCTGGCGCATGAAGTGACCAGCCCACAGGCTTTCGCTGGCCTGCGTGAGACGGGTCGTAAGCTACGGCGCCCCGACCGGACGATCGCTGTCGCGGATCACAATATCCCGACAACGGACCGCTCTAAAGGCATCGAAGATCCGGAAAGCCGTCTCCAGGTCGAGACGCTTGAGAAGAACGTCAAGGAATTTGGCGTTCCCTACTATGCGGTTGATGATATTCGCCAAGGTATTGTGCACATTATTGGCCCAGAGCAGGGGCTTACCCAGCCCGGCATGACCGTGGTGTGCGGCGATAGCCACACCTCCACTCACGGCGCGTTCGGCGCGCTCGCATTCGGCATCGGCACGTCTGAAGTTGAGCATGTGTTCGCGACCCAAACGATCGTTCAGAAGCCAGCAAAGAACATGCGGGTGACTGTTAACGGCGTGCCGCCAAAGGGGACCACCGGTAAGGACTTGGTCTTGGCCATTATTGGTCAGATCGGTACCGCTGGCGGTACGGGCCACGTTATCGAATTCGCTGGTGACGCGATCAAGAACCTTTCGATGGAAGGCCGGATGACGGTCTGCAACATGTCGATTGAAGCAGGCGCTCGCGCCGGCATGATCGCGCCAGACGAGAGAACCTTCGAATATCTGAAGGGCCGGCCGCATTCACCAAAGGGCGGTGCATGGGAACAGGCTGTCGCTTATTGGAAGACACTGCCGTCTGACGAAGGTGCGGTCTACGATACCGAAGTAACGTTGGATGCAGCTGAAATCGTCCCCTACGTAACTTGGGGCACGAGCCCGCAGGATGCATTGCCGATCACGGCGACAGTGCCACGGCCTGAAGATTTCGAGGATGAGGGCCGCCAGAATGGCGTCGCCCGCAGCCTGGAATATATGGGCCTTGAAGGCGGCATGGATATCCAAGATATCAAAGTGGATACAGTCTTCATTGGCTCTTGCACCAATGGCCGTCTGGAAGACATCCGGGCTGCCGCAGAAGTCGCTAAAGGCCGCAAGGTTGCTGACGGCATTCGTGCTCTGGTCGTACCGGGCTCCGGTCTGGTGAAGGAAGCGGCTGAAGCCGAAGGTCTTGATGTGATTTTGAGAGAAGCCGGGTTCGAATGGCGGGAGCCAGGATGCTCCATGTGCCTTGCGATGAATGCTGACAAGCTGGCCCCAGGCGAGCGGTCTGCGTCCACCTCTAACCGGAACTTCGAAGGCCGTCAGGGCCCTGGTGGGCGGACTCATCTGGTCTCCCCTGCCATGGCGGCTGCGGCTGCAATCAAGGGCCATCTGGCTGACGTACGGGAGTTCCTATCATGAGGAGCAACCGTTTCGGCGCGGCAGCGGTCGCATTTGATCTGGACGAGTTAGATCAGGTGCAGCCAGTGCGCCGTTCCGCCGTACGGGCCATGGTGCGCGGTCGCGATGGGGCCTTGCGTGCTGTCGATACAGCGCGACTTGCATGGCCAAGCTCGGCTGAAGAAGTCGGTGTTGATGAGATGGCCGACATTCTGCGCTATGCTCCGCGCGGTAATTGCTAATTCAGGTTCGGGAGTCTTAGACCCATGGAAAAATTCGAAACCTTCACCGGCGTTGCAGCGCCGATGCCAGCCCAGAATATCGACACGGATAAAGTCATCCCGGCTCGGTTTCTGAAAACGATTCAGCGTAAGGGCCTCGGCAAAAATCTTTTCAATGATATGCGCTACAACACGGACGGCACGGAGAAGGAAGACTTTATCCTGAACCAGCCTGCCTATCGTAATTCTGAAGTGTTGGTTGTCGGCGACAATTTTGGGTGCGGCTCCAGCCGTGAGCATGCCCCTTGGGCGCTCTCTGATTTCGGCGTCAAATGCCTGATCGGCACCGATTTTGCGGATATTTTCTTCAACAATTCATCCAAGAACGGCATGTTGTTGATCAAGTTGCCGCAGGACATTGTTGACGAGCTAATGGATGACGCCAAGCTGGGCGCAAACGCTCGGTTGACGGTGGACTTGGAAAACCAAACCATCACGCGCCCGAACGGCGAAGTCGTCAAGTTTGACGTCGATCCGTTTAAGAAGCACTGCTTGCTCAACGGTCTGGATGATATTGGTCTGACAATGACCAATAAGAAGGACATTGATGGTTTTGAAGGCAAGGACGATATGGCCCGGCCTTGGATGCCAAGCACAGCGAACAAATAGTGGCCTGTCGTTTTCGGCTCGCTCAAAGCGGACGGGAAGCGATGTCTACGTGCGATTTAAAGCCGCCAAGTATCCGTTGGGGATAGTTGGCGGCTTTTGCTTGAAAAAAGACACCAAAATGCTGCGAATCGCTGGCGCCTTAGCGTCCGTCGGAGTATCCTTCGCTACTGCGCTTTTAGGCGACAGGGGGAAGATGTAGGGTTTGCGGCGTCGGTCGCTACAAATCCTAGCGCCACGATAGGCGTTGCAGCAGAATTTCCCAGTCTGAATAGCGGGGCAAGTATTTGGGTCGCGTTTATTGCGGCTGCTACAAGCCGGACTGGGGGGTCGTCTTCCCTGTCGGCGGCGTGAACAAAAGGGCTAGTTTGCGATGAAGTTGATGATTGACCGTGGCGTGCTGCTGAAAACGCTGGCGCATGCCCAGAGTGTTGTGGAACGCCGCAACACGATTCCAATCCTGAGCAATCTGAAGCTCGAAGTCGCGAACGGCAAAGTCTCCGTCGCGGCGACGGACATGGAAATCGGTCTCACAGAAAGTGCGATGGCTGACCCGGCATCTGAAGATGGCTCTGCCACCGCACCAGCACATACGCTGTATGACATTGTCCGAAAGCTGCCAGACGGGGCTCAGGTCGAACTTGCGCTGGACGCGATGGCGGAACGGCTGACGGTTCGGGCTGGTCGATCAAACTTCCAGCTTTCCGTGCTGCCGACAGAGGATTTCCCGTCTTTGGCGGACGGTGATCTGCCCGTTAACTTCCGGATGGCCGCCAGGGACCTGCGCGCGCTCATCGACCGGACGCGCTTTGCAATTTCGACTGAAGAGACCCGTTACTATTTGAATGGCATCTTCATTCACAAAGCTGAGCACGAAGGCGTTCAAGTCCTCCGTGCTGTGGCGACAGATGGGCACCGCTTGGCGCGCGCTGAAGCGCCGCTGCCCGATGGTGCTGCCGAAATGCCCGGCGTTATTGTTCCCCGCAAGACTGTTGGCGAATTGCGCAAGCTTCTGGATGAGGCTGGTGACGATGATGTTGAGATCAGCCTCTCTGAAACCAAGATCCGCTTTGTCCTCGGTGACATCGTGCTTGGCTCAAAGTTGATTGACGGCGCTTTCCCGGACTACGAGCGCGTCATTCCAGCAGGCAATGACAAGTTCATGCAGCTCGATCGTCAAGCCTTCAAGGACGCTGTTGATCGCGTTTCCACAATCTCCACCGAGAAGTCTCGCGGCGTGAAGCTAGCGATGCAGCCGGGCGCATTGGTGGTGTCTGCCTCCAACGCAGAATCGGGCGCAGCAAGCGAAGAGATTGAAGCGGACTATGACGACGCTGAACTCGAGATCGGCTTCAACTCCCGCTATCTCCTTGATATTGCCAACCAGATTGAAGGTGACGTGGCGGAGCTTTCGTTCTCCGACCCTGCATCTCCTACGATCCTTCGCGATAAGGCCGACGCCAGCGCGCTCTACGTGCTGATGCCGATGCGGGTCTAGAGCCAAGGTCAGCTTTTGCAGGCCAATCCTGTCATACATGCGTTTCCAACGGCGGCGTCTGCCGTGACGCCGCCTGCTGGCGCATGCTTGTCCAGGCTGACGCTTACGGATTTTCGGTGTTATGAGGCTTTGCGCCTGGAGACAGATGCCAAGGCGATTGTGCTAACCGGCCCTAATGGCGCTGGTAAAACCAATGTGCTGGAAGCCATTTCCCTGCTGACGCCTGGCCGCGGCCTGCGCAATGCCAAGACGACAGAAATTGGCCGCAAGTCCGCAGACGGCCAGCCAAGACGCTGGGGCGCTGCGGCTGTTGTTGACGGTCCAGGTGGTGAGAGCACGCTTGGGGTGGGCTGTGACCCTGAAACCCAGGGCGAACGCCGGAAGGTGCAGGTCGATGGCGCACCCGCCCGAGGGCAAGCGGCACTTGCCGAACGGTTCTCTGCGCTGTGGCTGACGCCGCAGATGGACCGGCTGTTCATCGATGGTGCGGAAGAACGCCGCCGCTATCTGGATCGTTTGGCCGCCACATTTGATCCCGCACATATCGGACGGGTCTCAAATTACCGGAATGCCATGCGTCAACGTTTATCATTGTTGAAGGAAGGCCGTGCGGACCCAACTTGGCTGGACGCGTTGGAGGCTGAAATGGCCGCCCGTGCTGTCGCTGTTGCTGCCGCCAGGAATGAAACGGCTTTGTTGTTGGACACGGCTGCTGCAGAAGGCGTCGGCGCGTTCCCGCGCGCATCAGTGATTGTTGACGGAACGGCGGAGCGGCTGCTCGAAAGTGGTCCCGCACTCGCCGCTGAAGATGTTCTCCGGGCAAAGCTTGCTGCTGACAGAAGCCGCGACGCACAGCTTGGGGCGACCGCAACAGGTCCTCATCGTAGTGACATGGTCGTGGCTGACCGGGCGCGCGGCCTCAGAGCTGCCGACGGCTCCACCGGTGAGCAAAAGGCGCTGCTGGTCTCACTCACCTTCGCATCCGCGCGCATGTTGGCAACCGCGAAAGGTGCGGCCCCCGTTCTATTGCTGGATGAGGTCGCTGCGCATTTTGACCCCGCCCGCCGGGCGGCTCTGTTCGATGAAGCGCTGGCGCTTGGCGGGCAGGTCTGGGTTACAGGTGCTGATGAAGATCAATTGCGACCGCTCAAAGGCCGTGCCGACTGGCGTCACGTAGAGGCGGCAACGGTCAGTGACGGGGCCGAACAATGACACACCTCAAAGGGCGCTCGCCCTGCATGTTTTAACGACTTAGCCCGGCCATCGCGCCAGGCCTTATTCGATAACCAAGGACGACCCAACCCATGGCAGATACGCCTGAAAACGAACCGGAATATGGCGCTGATAGCATTCAAGTGCTGCGTGGCCTTGAAGCCGTGCGTAAGCGTCCGGGCATGTATATCGGCGATACCGACGATGGCACCGGCCTGCATCACATGGTGTATGAGGTTGTTGATAACGCCATTGATGAAGCGCTGGCGGGGCATTGCGATCTGGTCAATGTGATCCTGAATAGCGACGGATCCGTCACCGTTCGGGATAACGGGCGCGGTATTCCGGTGGATATTCATGCGGAGGAAGGCGTATCCGCTGCCGAAGTCATCATGACCCAGCTGCATGCCGGCGGGAAGTTCAATCAGAACTCCTACAAGGTGTCCGGCGGCCTACACGGCGTTGGCATTTCGGTTGTGAATGGCCTTTCCGAATGGCTCGACCTCAAGGTTTGGCGGGATGACAAAGAATACGCCATGCGATTCCGGAATGGTGATGCTGAAGCGCCGCTGGCTATCACCGGTGAGGCCGTTGGCAAGAAAGGCACAGAAGTCACGTTCCTGCCGTCGACTGAAGTCTTCACCATGGTCGAATTCGATTTCAACACCCTTGAGCGTCGTTTGCGCGAACTGGCCTTCTTGAACTCCGGGGTCCGCCTTTTGCTGACGGATGCCCGCGAGGCCGAAGACAAAGACGTCGACCTTTATTATGAAGGCGGCCTAGCGGCATATGTCGAATACCTAGACCGCAATCGGACGGCCCTCATCGAAAAGCCGATCTGGATCACGCGCGAAAAAGATGGCGTTACGGTTGAGGCATCCTTGCAATGGAATGACCAATTTCACGAGACCATGCTGTGCTTCACCAACAACATTCCGCAGCGGGATGGCGGTACACATTTGGCCGGATTCCGGGGTGCGCTGACGCGCCAGATTAACTCTTACGCAGACTCAAGCGGCATCGCTAAGCGGGAAAAAGCCACGCTGATTGGGGACGATGCACGCGAAGGTATTACCTGCGTGCTGTCCGTCAAAGTGCCGGACCCTAAATTCTCATCCCAGACGAAAGACAAGCTCGTTTCGTCCGAAGTGCGCCCTGTCGTCGAAAGTGCGATCAATGATGCGCTTGGCCAATGGCTGGAAGAGAACCCGAAGGAAGCCAAAATCATCGCGATGAAGGCCTGCCAGGCTGCGAAAGCGCGGGACGCGGCAAAGAAAGCGCGGGATTTTACACGCGGTAAAACGGGCCTCAGCATCGCATCGCTGCCGGGCAAGCTGGCGGACTGCCAGACCAAAGACCCTGAACGCGCTGAAATATTCATCGTCGAGGGCGATAGTGCTGGCGGGTCCGCTAAGCAGGCGCGAGACCGTAGCAATCAGGCAATCTTGCCGATCCGCGGTAAAATCCTGAACGTGGAACGTGTCGGCGTTGACCGCATGTTGAATTCTGCGGAAATCGGCACGCTGATTACGGCGATTGGCGCAGGCATTGGCGCGGATCAGTTCAACGCGGAGAAAGCCCGCTACCACAAGATCGTCATCATGACGGATGCTGATGTTGACGGAAGCCACATTCGCGCCCTCCTGCTGACGTTCTTCTATCGCCAGATGCCGGAATTGATCGAGCGTGGCTGGATTTATATCGCCCAGCCGCCATTGTTCCAGGTGAAGCGTGGCCAGCGGTCAGTGTATTTGAAGGATGAGCGGGCATTGGAAGATCATTTGATCGACCTTGGTGTAGACGCCTCCGTGCTGAATACCGCAAATGGCGAACAGCGGGCCGGCCAAGACTTGCGAGAACTCGCGACCTTCAGTCGGGATATCACTTTGGCTGTCGGCAATTTGGCAGAGACGATCGGTAATACTGACGTGGTTGAGCAGGCGGCCGTCATTGGCGCGCTTAATTCTGAATCCGTTAGCACGATGGAGCGGGCCAACGAAACCGCAGCTGCTATCGCTGCCCGTCTTGCTGTCTTCTCGAATGGTGAGGAAAAATGGGAAGGCGAGGGCTATACGGACAGCAATGGTGACGCAAGCATGCGGATTATCCGGCTTTCAAACGGCTACCGCGCTGCCCATGATATCTCCGCCCGCGTATTGCGGGGCCGGGAAGCAGCACGGCTGAATGAAGTGGCAGAGCGCTTGGAACGGCTGTTCAAGGACCCTGCCACGCTCGTCGCCAAAGACCGTGAGACGCCGATCCATGGACCGGGCGCACTTGCCCGCGCAATGCAGGAAGAAGGCCGTCGCGGTCTTTCGATCCAGCGCTATAAAGGGCTTGGGGAAATGAACCCGGAGCAGCTTTGGGAAACCACGCTGGATCCAGAAGCCCGCACGCTTTTGCAGGTGAAAGTCGCCCACGCGGAAGAAGCTGGCAACGTCTTTTCCACGCTTATGGGAGAAGAGGTCGAGCCACGCCGCAACTTCATCCAGGACAACGCGCTCAAGGTCGCAAATCTTGATGTTTAGGGGCTGCCGCGCATCCAAGCGGTAACGGTGCGTAAACCATAGCCTTTTAGTATCGTGGCTATGAATGAGCATTCTCCCGCTGCTGCGACAGTGCGTCTTCGGCCCACCGATGGGCCGTTGATTGGAACCACCGCGTTCTTCCGAAACCGGGCTTTTCTCGGCGCATTTTGTCGCCAAATTCGCCCGGCGGAAGATGGGCCGACGCAGATCATGGCGCACGCCTGCTCCATTGGTGCGGAAGCGTATTCGCTTGCGATACGGATGATGATTGAGCGACCTGAACTTGACTTTCAGATCGACGCGACAGACCTCTCCCAAGGCTTCGTGAACTATGCAGCCCGGGGCGTTTATCCAGCTGCCGTGATGCAAGGTGCCGTTGCTGAGGAACAGCGCTTCTTCCAACAAATCGATGACGAGACCGTGGCCATTGCTTCAGAAGTTCGGGCGCGGGTGAATTTCCTGCCAGCCCGCTCTTTCGCGGAATTCGAGGCCGAGAAGGTCTATGACGCCGTGATCCTTTGCAATGCCTTGGTCTATGTGGATGGCCCAACACAGGGGGCGACCATTGACCGGATCGCTGGATATAATTCAGACCTGTTGGCAGTAACCGCTGCGCATCAGGACCGGATCGCGGCAGACCTTGAGCGCAATGCCTATGCGCCGATCATGGATGATTTCGCCGCCATCCATGCCGGATGGATCGACCGCCAACGCCCGCCAGGATTTCCGAAAGGCTCACCTCCGCCAACAGGCGCGCAAGCCGACCCGTATATTGATCCAATAGATGATGATGCAGGATGGCGCTATCGCCATGGCGCATTCTTCAGGAAGCAGGCAATTGCAGACGTGCAGCCCGGCGACGCTTTAGCCTCTTAGCGCTGCCATCAACCGATCAATTTCGGCTTCATCATTATAGTAGTGCACAGATGCGCGGCAGATTGGCGGCAAGTTCCGGCGCGTTGAATCTATCAGCGTGCTGCTTGGCCCTGAAACGCTGATATTGATTCCTTGGCTGGCCAGACGCTGCTTGATATCCGCGCTGTCTTCATGGTCGCTGGAGAATGTGACGATCCCGCCCTGCTCCTGGCCAATGTCCCGCACGGTAATGCCGTTGGTCTCCCGCAGGCGGCGGCGGAGATCATCCGCTAGCAGGCGCACCCGTTCCCAGATAGCGTCCATACCGATATCGAGGGCGTAATCTACAGCGGCACCAAGACCAAGCTTTGCCGCATAGTTGTTTTCCCAATTCTCAAATCGCCGGGCATCGGGGCGGAGTTCATAGCTGCCCAGACCGGTCCAATTGGCCGCAAAATGATCGATGATTGGCGGCTCCATTGTGGGTATCACGCTTTCACGGACATAGAGGAAGCCAACGCCGCGCGGGCCGCGCAAGTATTTCCGCCCAGTCGCTGAAAGCATGTCGCACTGGATTTCGGCAACATCAACGGGCATTTGACCGACAGACTGGCAGGCATCGAGCAGGTAGAGTGCACCGTGGCGTTTCGCGATCCGACCAATTTCTGCAGCTGGGTTCACCAGCCCGCCATTGGTGGGTACATGGGTAATGGAAACGAGCTTCACCCGGTCATCCATCATTGCCGCCAGTGCATCCGGCGATGTTTCCCCGGTTGGGGCCGACGGGATGACTTCAACGACAGCACCAGTGCGCTTTGCGACCTGCAGATATGCGACATAGTTGGCTGCGTATTCAGCCTCTGCCGTTAGGATACGGTCACCGGGTTCGAACTTCAGCGCGTAGAAGGCCATGTCCCAGGCCACGGTTGCATTCTCTACAACTGCGATCTCCTGGGGCTTTGCATTGATCAGCCGTGCTACCGAATCATACACCGCTGCCACACGAGCGCTTTCCTGGTTCGCTGCCTCATATCCACCAATGGCGGCTTCAAGCTGCAGGTGATTGATTTGCGCTTCGACAACGGCATTTGGCGGCAGAGCCGACCCCGCATTATTGAAATGAGCAACGTTTTGAACGCCTGGTGTTTCCGCACGAAGGCGGGCGAGATCAATGGTCATGCAGGTTGCTCCCGGCGGCGAAAAAAGAATGCTAACGCTAATGCAAGCGCTAACAATAGGCCGTACAGAATATCGCCATACTGCGCATAGAGTGTTGGCGGATTAGGGGATGGTAGTTTGACGTCAATTGCGGCTGCCTGCTCCAGCGGAATGCGCGCGATTTCAACACCGTTGGCATCAAATGCGGCGCTGATGCCAGTGTTCGCAACCCGGATCAGCGGCAGGCCTTCTTCAATCGCCCGCATGCGCGAGATGGCGAGATGCTGGTGCGGGCCTGCACTTCGGCCATACCAGGCGTCATTGGTGATGTTCAGCAAGAATGCCGGACGGTCAGACGCCGTGACAGAGCTCGGAAATATCACCTCGTAGCAAATCAGGGGACTGAAGCTCGGCAGGCTGCCCAGCTGCATCGTTGCTGGACCGGGGCCAGCTAAGAATGACCCGCGCCCTGGCACCAGTTTGTCAAACGGCAAATAAGCTTCGAGCGGCATGAACTCGCCAAACGGCACAAGGTGAGTCTTGTCATAACGGGCGGTGATCTGGCCTTTGCTGTCTATAGCGAGCAGGCCATTCGCATAGTCATACCCCCCATCAGCTTTGGGCGTGCGGATCGGCGTTCCGATGACTGCGAAGCCATTCTCCGCTGGTAGCCCGCCGATTACCTCAAGCGCTTTTTCACTCTCGGCGACGTTAAATGGCGTTGCGGTTTCCGGCCAAACGATCAGGTCCGGCTTCGGCACGCTGTCTTTGGTAGAGAGTGCAACATGCCGATTGAAGATAATGCCCCGGTTCTCTGGCCGCCATTTTATCCGCTGGGGCGTATTCCCCTGAACCATGCGGACCGTAATGGCGTCCGCTTCAGGCAGAGCAGCCTTCGATGGCGACTGCGCATAGAGAAATCCGGCGGCTAGTAAGGCAACACAGCCAATAGCAAGCGCAGCCTCACGCCTTGGCAGGCTCCGCTGAACGGTCCATTGGCGTAAGGCACCGGAAGCAGTGATGGCACCAGCCAAGGCCAGCAAGCCAACCCCGTAGGCACCGAAAATAGACCCCGTATTGATCAGGCTGGTCTCAACAAAGGCGAGTGCGGTTAAGTCCCAGGCAAACCCGGTGAACAGGTGGCCATAGGCATATTCCGAAATGCTAAGAATACCTGCGAGCCCAAGCCGTGCTGCGACAGATGATGTGTTCGCCCCCGGCCAGAAGCGACGCCAGAGATAAAATGCCAGTGCGATGTAAAGGGCGAATGCGCCTGCGAGTGCCAGAACGGGCAGCAGTGAAGCCGCGCCCATCCCCGGCATTGGCACAAGAAAAGCCTGAGATATCCAGTGAAGCGCGCCAAAATGCCAGGAAATGCCGAAAAGCCAGCCTATCCCGAACACCCGTGCTGGGGAGCGAGCATCTAGGTAGAACGTAATTGCTGCAAGGCCCAGAAGCATCCCATAAGGATTTGGCGATGGCGGAAATGATAAAGCTGCTGCTTGGCCTGCGATCAGAGCAAACAGACTATCCCGCAACCAAGCCGGCACCTTCAGTATCGCCTGCATCGGCTAGGCCTTGTTCGCTTCGTCGATATATTCAACGGCTTCTTGAGCGTCATCGCCATCGTTTTCTGGGAGATTGCGGATCCGTAGGCTGCGCACACGGCGCGGATCACCTTCAAGCACCTCGAATTCAACGCCCGACGGGTGTCCAATGATTTCGCCACGGGTCGGCACGCGTCCGATCAGTGTCACGGCAAGGCCGCCGACGGTATCAATTTCTTCGCGCTCATCCTCAGTCAGGACAAAGCCAACGCGTTCTTCAAAATCTTCAAGGCTGGCGCGGGCGTCTGCGATGATGGTGCCGCCAGATTCATCGACAAGTTCGGGCGTGGCTTCATCATCATGCTCATCCCGCATTTCGCCAATGATCTCTTCGACGATATCTTCGACCGTGACAACACCGTCCACGCCGCCATATTCATCTACAACAATGGCCATATGGGTGCGGCTGACCTGCATTTGCAGCAATAGATCAATCACCCGCATGGATGGCACGACGAATAGTACATCGCGCAGTAGTGGTTCAATTTCTGTAGCAGGTGGATCGCTCGTCATTGCGACCATCAGGTCTTTCACATGGATCATGCCAATGGTGTCATCCAACTCACCCCGGAACACGGGCAGGCGGGAATGGTAGGTCTGACGGGCCTTCTCGACGGCACCCTTAACGCCATCTGCAACGTCAACGCCGTCAATGTCCGCGCGAGGTGCCATAACATCGGCGACCGTCAGCTCATTTAAGCTAATGGCGTTTTCGATGATTTGACGCTCGGCATCAGATATCGTCGGCGTATCTGTATTCTCACGTTCAACCAGCTCAGCAAGCGTGGTGCGCAGGTCGGTTTCGCCGCTGCGACGGACAAGGCGGCTCCACAAACTTGGGCGATTGCCGCCGTTATCGGAATCGCTACTCATGTTGCCAACTCACTATCCGCATAAGGATCCTGAATTCCGATCCGCTTCAGCGCGCGCACTTCCATAGCTTCCATAATCTCTGCTTCGTCATCCTGGACATGGTCATATCCCGCCAAGTGTAACACGCCATGAACAACCATATGCGCCAAGTGGCTGGCAGGCGATATCTCAGCCTCGCGGGCTTCTGCCAGGACCGTTTCGAGCGCAATTGCGATATCACCATAATGTCCGTCAATCGGCATCTCGCCAGGCTCTGCCGCCGGGAATGAGATGACGTTGGTTGGTTTGTCTTGGCCCCGATGGTCTGCATTGAGGCGCTGTAAGGCCTCATCATCAGCCAATAATACAGTCAGCCCTGCATTTTCAGGAAGCCCAGATTCGGCCAATGCGACTTTCAATGCTTCGCTAACTGCAGCCTCGGCTTCGTCCTGTAGGAAAGGAGCAATCCGCCAGGCGTCATTTTCCAGGATAATGTCCTGCGGACAATCCGGCTCTTCAGTTGGGGCTTCGTCAGTCATGGCTGGATGTTTTCGAATGTGCGTCATAGGCAGCGACGATCTTGGCGACGAGTTCTTCGCGGACCACGTCGCCGGCATAAAAGCGCGTAACGGCTACGTCAGGAACGTCCTTCAGAACTTCCAGCGCATCATTCAGGCCGGATTTCTGGCCGCGTGGTAGGTCCGTCTGGCTGGGATCACCATTCACGACCATATGGCTGCCTTCGCCGATACGGGTCAGCGCCATTTTCATTTGCATTGGCGTGGTGTTCTGCGCTTCATCCAGAATTATGAAGGCGTTCGACAGCGTGCGTCCGCGCATAAATGCTAGTGGTGCTGCCTCAATTTCCTCATTCGCCAGCTTCCGCTGCACCATGTCGCCCGGCATCATCACGCCAAGCGCGTCTTTGAGAGGGCGGAGGTAGGGATCAACCTTCTCATTCAGATCACCGGGCAGGAAACCAAGACGTTCGCCGGCTTCAACGGCTGGGCGGGACAGGATGATGCGTTCAACCTGCCGCCGCTTCATCATTTCCACGGCAACAGCGACCGCAAGGAAGGTTTTGCCTGTGCCGGCGGGGCCGATAGAGAATGTTAGCTTCGATTTACGCAGCGTTTCGACATAGCGGCTTTGCGCGCCTGCGCGAGGGCGGATTGGGCGCTTATAGGTGTCGATTGGTTGGCCTTCTGCATCATTTGGACCAAGCCTGGAGGCGCGCGCGACGGCTGCGACGCGGTTATCATCAAGCGCGCCGCCTGATTTGGCTTCGGCGTATAGCTGATTAATCGCTGTCTCAGCAGCGGCGACGGCGTCCGAAGGGCCAGTGATCGCGACCTGCCCGCCGCGTGAGGCCAGATTCACACCAAGTTCCCGTTCCAGCCGGGCGAGATGGCGGTCATAAGCGCCGAAGAGTGTTGGCAGCGGCGCTTCATCCTGAAATGAGACTTCCGCGCGGGCGTCGTCGCTATCATCAGCGGTCAAGCCGCACTCTCCTGTTTTGGGTCGGCCAATGAGCCTACCAATCCGTTAGGGGCACCACGCGCGACGCGGACATCGGATACTGCACCAAATAGAGCATCCGCGCGGACGGGGTCCAGATCAATATGGGTTGCTTGCAGCCAAGGTGATCGGCCCACAAGCTGGCCGGGCTTTTTACCGCGCCGGTCAAATAGCACCGGGACAATACGGTCTGCCATGGCCTCATTGAAGGCGAGTTGCTGTTCATTCAGAAGGGCTTGCAGGCGCTGCAAACGCTCACTCTTCACCGCTTCCGGCACCTGGTCCTTGTGTTCAGCAGCAGGCGTGCCCGGGCGTTCACTGTATTTGAAGGAATAGGCTTGGGCAAAGTTGACTTGCCGGATGAGATCAAGCGTGTCTTCGAAGTCCTGATCTGTTTCGCCTGGGAAACCGACAATAAAATCTGACGAGAGTGCCAAGTCGGGCCGCACAGCGCGAAGGCGCTCAACAATGCGGAAATAAGCCTCACGGCCATGGCCACGGTTCATCCGCTTCAAAATTCGGTCTGAGCCTGACTGCACTGGAAGATGCAGGTAGGGCATCAGCTTCGGCGTATCGCCATGGGCGGCGATTAAGTCATCATCCATGTCGCGGGGGTGGGAGGTCGTGAAGCGGATGCGCTCTAGGCCATCAATCTTCGCAAGCTCCCGGATGAGTTGGGCCAAAGTCCAAGTTTCGCCGTCCTCGCCCGCGCCGTGATAGGCGTTGACGTTCTGGCCAAGCAGCGTGATTTCCTGCGTGCCTTGGCCGACCAACCTGATCGCCTCATTGCGGATATCGCCGGCGGGCCGCGAATATTCAGCACCCCGCGTGTAGGGCACGACACAGAATGTGCAGAACTTATCGCAGCCTTCCTGGATCGTCAGAAACGCAGCCGCACCCTGGGGCGCTGATTGTTCGGGTAGAGAATCAAACTTAGTTTCCGTTGGGAAATCCGTATCGACGATATGCTCGCCCCTGTCCGCTAGGATCCGACGAACCATGCCGCCAAGGCGGTGATAGGCTTGCGGGCCAACAACGATGTCCACAGACGGTGCCCGGCGGCGAACTTCGTCGCCTTCAGCCTGCGCGACGCATCCGGCGACCGCGATGAGCATGTCGTCTTCGCCAGCTTCCCGCCTGGCTTCCCGCATCAGGCGGAGGCGTCCGATTTCGGAATAGACCTTCTCCGCCGCTCGTTCGCGGATATGGCATGTGTTCAGCACGACCAGATCAGCGTCCTCTGCTGTGTCCGTGCGTTCAAAGCCGATGGGGGCGAGTACGTCTGCCATGCGGGCGGAATCGTAAACGTTCATCTGGCAGCCGTAGGTCTTGATGAAGAGCTTGCGCGCCAAGGGATCTGTTACCTTTGAAAGTTCAGGCGGACAGTAGAATTCGCCAGCGTTCTGTCAAGTTCCAGCAGCCTCATTTGGGGCTGCTGGCAGCGCAATTTGCGCGTCTGGCGCTGGAAGTGCGGGTGTTGGGGCGGTCCGGCCTGTAACCATTGCGGTAACGCCAGCGGAAACCGTCTGCTGACAGGCGCTGGCCATGGCCCGGCGATTTGCATAATCATCCATGCTGACAGGCTCATGGAACTGGATTTCAACCTTAGTCCGCTGGGCTTTCAGGAAGGACCAAATGTGCGGGAGCAGCGCCATGTCACCATACCACGCGACCAGTGGGCGCTGAGCGCGCGTGAGCGGTAGTCCATCCATTTCAGTATAGGCGATGGAAACCGGCTGAACGGTAACGGCGTGTCCATTCACCTGATTTTGAGCAACGGAAAACAACGCGCTTTTGAAGGTCAGGACCCGTGCGCCGTCATAGCTGGTGCCTTCAGGAAACAGAATGACATTGCCGCCGCTTTCAAAGCGTTCCTGCACGCGGGTGCGTTGGGCGCCAATCTTCGTACGCTGCTCGCGTTCGACGAATATCGTCCGCTGCATCTTGGCCAGCCACCCGGCGATGGGCCAGTTAGCGATATCAGACTTCGCAACAAATGATCCTTCGATCACGGCCCCAAACACAAAAATATCTAAGTAAGATACGTGGTTAGATACAAAGAGCGTTGGGTGGATTTGGCTCATCTGGCCAGTTGTTTCGATCTGAATGCCGAAGATGCGCGTGACGCCGCGATGGAAACGGCGCGGTATTCGGTCGGCAGCCTTAAGCTTCAGCAGCAGGGCCCCGGCTTGCACAGGCGCCAACAACAACATCCAGCCAATCAGGGCCAACATGCGAAGAAGCGGCATCATGCGCCCAGGTCGGCTCCAACCGCATCTCCGGCACCGGTGCGCTCCCGCACACTTTGGTAGCGCTTCGCGTAATCGGCGGCCAGTTGGTCCGTGCGGACGACGACGCAAACATCGACCGTATCGAACTGTTCATCAATCACTGCACCATCGCCAATCATGGCACCGAGGCGGAGATATCCCCGAAGCAGGGGTGGTAGGGCGTTCTGCGCTTCCTTCTCGTCAATTTCGCTATCAGGCAATAAATCCATACGCACGTAGCGCTTGCGGATCGCTTTGGGACGCAATTGCGGTGGTGCCAGATGCATCTTATGCAGATAACTCAGCGCCAAGGCGTGCTTTTTTGGGTCTGCGCCAAGGAATGAGGCACAGCCGAACATGATTTTAACATCATGCATGGCGATATAATGCGCCAATGCCCGCCACATCAGATTCATTACGCCAGCACTGCGGAAATCTTTGTGGACGCAGGACCGACCAAGCTCAAGCACCTGGCGTCCACCCCGTAACAGCTTGCGAATGCGGAATTCGTCCTGGGTGTAGAATTGGCCCGCTTTGGCAGCGACATCACGGCGAAGCAAGCGGTAGACGCCAACAACGCGGTTGGCGACAGGGCCGCCATGATCAAGCACAATTAAGTGATCGCAGAACTGATCATACCGGTCAAAATCCAGCCGAGCGGCCTCGACTTCTGGGGATGGTTTAGCGGATAGCTCCTCGTAGAAGACCTCATAGCGCAGGCGTTGCGCTGCCCTAATTTCAGCATCAGTTTTGGCAAGGCGCACTTCAAGCGTTCTGGCAACGAGGTGAAGTTCGCCAAGACGAGCAGGCGCTGGTCCGCGCCGCAGCGCCCGGACAAACGGAAACGGCTTGCGGGCACCAAGACGTCTGCGTGGCGGGCGCACCCGTTTCCAGGGCCGTCTCTTCGCTAAGGCGCGCTTGAGCGCAATCCGCATGGGCTGTTCTACCTCTGTCGCTGCTTCGGACGACCAGGCTTCGGTCGGCCTTATCGACGGTCGAATTGCGCTACGTTGATGAGACCTTATCACGTGTCAGTTCCTCGCACGATAGGGCTGGATGCGACGCATTGAACGAACAAGTGGGGGCGATATCGACCTGACCCAAGAAATTTAATGTACCTGCTTGGGGATATCTGGAGGGGGAGGCACAAAAAAACCCCGCACAATGGCGGGGTTTAGATGTCTTTGCGGGCCAGAAATCATCTGGCCTGGCAGCCCGGTGTATCAGCGCCGGCGTGCGCGGGTCCCGAGACCAATTTTTTTCGCGAGCGAGCTACGCTGTGCAGCATAGTTCGGGGCGACCATTGGATAATCGTGGGGTAGGGACCACTTTTCACGATAATCTTCTGGAGACATGTCGTATGCAGTCTTCAAGTGACGCTTCAACATCTTCAGCTTCTTGCCGTCTTCCAAGCAAATCAAGTAATCTGGGGTAATAGACTTCTTGATTGGTACAGCAGGTTGCGGTTTTTCTGCTCGGGGTGCGCTATCAGCGCCAACAGATGCCAATGTTGTATAGACTTGGCGAATTAATTCTGGGAGATCGCTTACTGGCACCGGGTTGTTGGCGACGTGGGATGAGACAATCTCAGTCGTGTGCTCTAGTAGTTCGCGGGACATGGTGACTTCTGCTTCGGTCATGCCGATCTTTCTCCAGAATTGCTTTAGCGATAAAAACCTGTGCGGGCTGAATAGACTTGGCAAAGCATTCGCGCAACATATATTTTAACTCCGTAGAGGAAGGTTTATGGCTGAAGCTGAAAATAGACAGGCTGACTACTTGCTCGATATAACGAAGGACCGTTGCCCGATGACTTTCGTTAAGACGCGATTAATGCTGGATAAGATGCAATCAGGGGATACGCTGCATGTGCGCCTGAAAGGCGAAGAACCGTTGAAAAACGTGCCCCGCTCAGCCAAGGAATTGGGGCATGTGGTCGCAGATCCTACACTTGATGCAAATGGCACTGCGAGCATTGTTATAGAAAAGGTCTAAAGTAGAGTGTTCAGTGTTCTCGCCATGATTTTGGCATCCACGCGATATCCATCTCGCGGATAGTAAGCAGGGCGTGTGCCAACTGTAGTGAACGCCATTGCTTCATAGAAAGCTTTTGCAATGATGTTATCATCTGCGACCTCTAGCAGAATGCGTTCGTAATTGCCGCTTTCGGCTTGGGCGGCGAGCAGTTTCAATAAATGTCGGCCAAGACTGCGTCGGCGAAATGCATCCCCGACCGCGATATTAATGATGTCCATGTCCGCGCCTGCGCGCATCGCCAGCACCGCACCTGCTGGCCCCGTAACACCTGGTGCAAATGCGATGACGCCAGCGCCACCTTCATCCAATACGCGCGTGATATCTCGGATTTTCCAGCCGCCCGCCCCGCCATCGGCATGGGCAGATTTAAACAATGCTGCGACTGCGTCGGCATCATCAATTGTCATTGCTCTGAGGTCGAGCGTGACGTCAACGTTTTTTGGGGGCAGCAGCACGCGTCTAAATCCTTGTCATTAGGGTGAACTTATGCGCATTTCTGCCACTATGATCAAACATCTATTCCTTGTTGCCGCGGCTTTTGCTGCTTGGGCCGTCGGCGCTGCCCCGCGGGCGTTAGCGGCGGACCACGCTGTAATCGTGATGTATCACCGGTTTGGCGAGAGCCGGTATCCCTCGACCAACGTAACGATGAAACAGCTGGAAGCGCACATTGCCCATTTGAAGCGTGGCAAGTTTACAGTCTGGCCGCTGAAAAAAATCGTTGCGGCGATCAAAGCGGGCGAGCCTTTGCCCGATAAAACCGTCGCCATCACAATTGATGACGCCTATGCATCTGTCATGAAGCGGGGGTTGCCGAAGCTGAAAGCAGCAGGCTTCACAGCGACATTATTTGTATCGACCGAGCCGGTGGATGCCGCCTTGCGCGGTTATATGAGCTGGGATGATATCCGCAAAGCCCTGGATGATGGGTTTGATATCGGCGCACACACCATCAGCCATGCCCATCTGGCAGATCTACCATTAGCGGATGCTGAACGTGAGATCGCATTCAGTAATCAGCGCTTCAAGGCCGAATTGGGCTTTGTCCCTGAGCTTTTCGCTTACCCTTACGGTGAGACAACCATAGCCGTCCGCGATGCAGTCAAAGCCGCGGGACATGCCGCGGCATTTGGCCAGCATTCGGGCGTCGCCCATGCGTCCGAAGATATGTTCTATCTGCCGCGTTTCTCGTTGAACGAAAAATACGGCGCGCTTGATCGGTTTCGCACGTTGATTTCAGCGCTGCCAATGGATGCGCGGGATGTAACGCCCAGTAACATCACACTCGATAAATCGACAAACCCGCCAGCATTTGGCTTCACAGCGGGTGAGGTCGCAGGGAATTTGAATGGCTTGGCCTGCTATGCAAGCGGCCTTGGCAAGCTGAAGCTGCAAAAGCTGGGCGCGCGGCGGGTAGAGGCGCGCCTGCCGCGCCGTCTGAAACCAGGCAGGCATCGCGTCAACTGCACCCTATCCGCCGGCGGTGGCCGCTGGCGCTGGTATGGGCGCCAGTTCTATGTGCAGAAGCCAGCCAAGTAGACGTTAGATCACGCGGCAATCTCTGACGATTTCCGGTTTGACCTTCAGGCCGTGGCCCGGTGTCTCTGGTGCTGTCATGATGCCATTGACCGGTTTCGCCCAGTCGATCCACAAATCGCCCAGCAGGCCCATATCTTCAATGATTTCGCCGTTTGTGATCGACGCCATCAAGTGAATCATGAGTTCAGGATAGAGATGCGGCGCGATTTTCAGGCCGAAGGTTTCTGCGATGGCGGCTGTCTTGCGCAGGTCCGTCAATCCGCCCCGGATAACGTCCGGCTGTAGGATCGGGCAGACCGGGTTCTGGAAAAAAGGCTTCAGGTCATAGCGCGTGAAGTGGCTCTCGCCGCCGACAACCCGTGTGTCCAACGCATTAGCGACGCGGAAATAGCCTTCATAGTCATCTGGCACGACAGGCTCTTCCAGCCAGTAGATGCCGTAGTCTTGAATTTTCTTACCCATTAGGATGGCATGGTCGGCAGTGTAGGCCATGTTTGCATCAACCATGATGTCAACATTATCGCCCACGGCTTCGCGAACGAGGCGGACGTTTTCAACATCATCCTTATCGCCCCAGACGAAGCCGATCTGCATCTTGATCGCTGAGAAACCTTCGCTCTTGAAGCGCAGCGCTTTCTCAATCATGCCTTCGCGCGTCATGCCGCGCCACACGCCCGAGCCGTAAGCTTTGACTTCTTTCTGCGCATGTCCCCATAGCCGATGGAGCGGCATGTTCGCTGCTTGGCCAACGATATCCCAAAGTGCCACATCAATGGCGGAAAGCCCAAGCACGGGCGCGCCGCCGCGACCGTCAGCCAAGGTGGAGGTCCAGAGGTCCTTCCAGATGCCTTCAACTTCAGTGGCGTCCCGGCCAATGATGCCAGGTGCTAGCTGTTCTTCAATCGCTGCTTTGGTGGTGCGCATGCCTTCACGGAGATACAGCTGGTAGCCAAGCCCGACATGTCCTGCCGCTGTTTCGATCTCACACAGCAATATATCGCGGTCCCGGCTGTATCCGGCCTGCAATGAGGGTTGCTCCACATAGGGCACGCTTAGCAGTATGACGCGGACATCCTTGATGGTGAGATCACCCATGGTTTAGACGCCCTCTACAATGATCATTTGGAAATCAGCCGCATTTTCGCGGGCCGCACGGGCTTGGCGATATTCCGGAGAATCATAAAAGGCCTTCGCAGCCGCAACGTCATCAAACTCCAGCACGACGACGCGGCGCGATTCGTCATCGCCTTCCATGGTGACGATCGGGCCACCGCGCACCAGGAATTTGCCGCCATTCTTGGCGATCGCATTGGGGGTCAGGGCTTGGTAGCCCTTGTACTTCTCAGGGTTGGTCACGTTCACGTGGGCGATCACATAGGCTGTCATTGGAATAGCTCCTGGCTCGAATGATGTGTTGGAGACATGATAGGGTGAAGTTTGAACGACAGGGAAGGGACCTTGGGCATGGCTGAAATTAGCTATCCGGCAGACTGGCGGGATATCCCGGCTGAACGCTGGGCGAAAATGATGATGACGCCTGAAGACTATACGCAGATGCGTGCCAGTCGCCTTGCCCGCGAAGCCCATGCGCCTGAAGTTGGCGACATCGCGCCGGATTTCACAGCCGAACGGTTGACCCCCAGCGGCAAGCCCACGGGCGCGACGCTGACATTATCTTCGTTGCGCGGTAAACCAGTCGGCCTCGTCTTCGGCTCCTACACCTGACCGCCATTTCGCAAACAGGCCGTGCGCCTGAACGAAATCGCAGCGACGTTCCAAGATAAAGTCCAATTCCTCTGCGTTTATATCCAGGAGGCACATCCATCAGACGGTTGGCAGGTCGAAGCCAATCTGGATGATGACGTGATCTATGATACGCCGACGACCAAGGATGAGCGCGACGCGCTGGCTGAAGTCTGCATGCTGAAACTAGCGCTCAACATGCCCATGGTCGTCGATGACATGGAAGACACGATTGACGCCGCCTATAACGCCTTGCCAGAGCGGCTATATCTGCTGGATGCTGATGGTGCTGTGCAATTCAAAACCGTCGCAGGTTCCCATGGCTTCGACCCAGAAGCCTGGCACGCTGCGATCAACGATCATGTGAGTATGAAAGGATAAGCCTGATGGCTGTATTAGAGACGGAAACCCACGGGCAGATCTTTGTTATGCGGATGAACAGGCCTGAGAGCCTGAATGCGCTGAACTATGAAATGCGCTGCGCCATGGCGGAAGCCTGGACGGAATTTGAAGCCAGCAAAGACCTGGAGGTCGCTATTTTCACCGGTTCCGGGCGCGGGTTCTGTGCGGGTGAAGATATGAAAGAGGCGCTGAAAGACAACACGCCCGGTGGCCGCAAGTTGCCGATGGAAGACCCGTTCCGCACCGGCAAAATCAGCAAGCCGATTATTGGCGCGATCAACGGTTTTGCCATGGGCGGTGGGTTCATGCTGGTCGAAGGCACGGACCTTCGCGTCGCTGCAGATACGGCCATTTTTGAGGTGTCTGAAGCGAAGCGTTGGCTACTTGGCGGCTATAATCATGGCCATATCGCTAATGTGGCCTATCCCGTGGCACTTGAAATGGCGATGGGGTATCGGTTCACTGCGAAGCGCTTCCATGAAATTGGTTTCCTGAACCGGGTCGTTCCAGCGGCGGACTTGATGGATGAGGCCATGAAAATGGCTGAACACCTAATGACCCTGCCGCCAGCAGCGCGGGTCAACACGCTACACATCATGCGCCAGATGCGCCCCAGCATCACGCCCGCTTTTGATGATCTCGCGACCCGCCTGCATGCCCACGGCGACCTGAGCGATCTTATTGAATCCCGTGCAGCATTCGCAGAAAAGCGCAAGCCGAATTTCAAAGGCTGGCTCAAGCCTGAGGATCGGTATCGCTTGCCGCAACTGTAGGAATAGGCTTGCCTCGCCGCTCTGCAATGCGTTCGCGGTAGAGCGCATAGAGGCCACTGGCGATGATGACGGCACCGCCAATCATCGTCCATTGGTCTGGCAAGTGGTTGAACACCAGCCAGCCCATAACGGCGGCCCAAAGCGGCATCATGTAAGCGAAGGGTTGCAGCGTGGATGCGGGTGCCAGCCTATAGGCGACGGGCAATAGAAAATGTCCGATTGAGCCCAAAATGCCGATCGTGATCAGCCCAATCCATGTCTCCAGATCGGGCGGTCGCCATACTAACGGCGAAATTAGGTTGAAGCCAATGATGCCGACACCGGCCGTATAGAGCGTTGTTGTTTGCGGTGAGTCGCCAGCCGCCACCATCCGCAGCATTGCTTGATACACAGCCCAGCCGAAGGCGGCGCCCAGGGGGATCAGCGATATCGGGTCAAACACGCTGCCGCCCGGCCGGATAATTATCAGAACGCCGACAAAGCCGACGCCAACCGCAATCCACCGGCGGGGACCAATGCGCTCACCAAGGAAGATTGCAGCGATGGCCATCACCATTAAAGGCGATACAGCGGCGATAGCGTGGACGTCCGCGAGCGGCATTAAGCTGAAGGCATAGATGAAGCAGGACATCTCTGTAATCAGGATGAGCCCGCGCAAGATCTGTAGCTTGGGCCGCTCTGACCGCGCCGTTGCACCAATACCGCGCGGGGCGGCTAGCATTAAGGCAAAACAGAAGAAGATTGCGAAGCGTACACCCAGGATTTGCGGGATCGCCAAGCTCTCTGTCAGATGCTTCGCGATAGCGTCCATCGTTGCCAAAAGGAACATCGCCAGCAGCACCAGCAGAATCGCCAGGCCGGGCCGGTCACCCGGGCGGGAAGAGTCTGCTTTAGGGGATGGCATGTGCGTTTCGGCGCGATCCATAAATACGTAAGCGGCGACACTACTTGGCGGACGATACAGTCTGCAATGGTGGTTTTTACGATGCGGCCATGCGATTTTGGTTATTCCAGTGGCCATGGCCCTAGCGTCCGCCCCTATTTCTGGCAATACTAGTATTCGGCTTAATATCAGACTCGGAATCGGAAGGACGCGCGGCGCCATGGACTTGACTGAAAATCGGAACGGCTCGGTCGTCACGCTTGGTGCATCTGGTCGGATTGATCACCAGACCGCCGATGCATTTCAGCAAGCCCTTGATCCCTATCTTGGGGATTGCAAGGAAGGCGGCGACAAACTTGTGCTGGACTTTTCCGGTGTAAATTATGTGTCCAGTGTCGGGCTTCGGGTGTTGTTGATGGCGTCCAAGAAAACGAAGGCGCAGAAGGGGCAGATTTGTGATGCAGGCATGCAGCCAACTGTCGGCGAGGTCTTTCGGATCAGCCGGTTTGATACCATTCTGCCAGCCTATGACACAGTTGATGACGCGGTCGCCGCGTTCTCGGGCTAGCGACAAGGAGCAGCGCAATGCTGGTACGGTTTTGGGGAACCAGGGGATCTTTGCCGACCCCGATGTGGAATGACCAGATCCGCATAAAAGCGCGCGCGATTGCTAAGGCGGCATCTGGCCAAACCTTTGCGGACGATGCTGCGGTCGAAACATTCCTGGACGCACAGCCCTATTGGATGGCGAATACCTATGGCGGCGATACGTCCTGCTTAGAGGTGGAACTGGCTGGCGAAGAGCATTTGCTTTGTGATTTTGGGTCCGGTGCCCGGCGGCTCGGTGGCGCTATGATCGGCAAGCATGGTCCAGGCAACGGCCAGACCTATCATGTGCTGATGTCTCATCTCCATTGGGATCACCTGATGGGCTTTCCGTTCTTTGTGCCAGCTTTCATTCCCGGCAACCGGATTGTGATCTATAGCTGCCATGATGATGCAGAAGCCTCTTTCCGGCGGCAAAACCAGGCACCGAACTTCCCGGTCGATTTCTCAGTCCTGGCGGCCAAGATTGAGTTCCGCAAGCTGAAAGCGGGTGAGACCACAGAAATCGCAGGCGCCAAAGTCACGCCTAAACTGCAGCTTCATGCAGGCGATTCCTACGGATACCGGATTGAGGCCGAAGGGTCCGTCTTCGTGTATTCCAGCGATTCCGAACACCGGATTGAGGATGAACACGCGGCCGACGGCTTCGTCGAATTTTTCCGTGAAGCTGACCTTGTTGTGTTTGACGCCATGTATTCCTTGGCGGATGCGGTTTCCCTTAAACGGACATCATGCTGGCCGCTATATCGGTCAGGCCAAGAGCGTCATCGAGTTCGCGATGTAACAGCAGTCCACCGTCAGAACTAATCGAACTTCCCTGAAACGCCAGCTTGATCGTTCGGTCAAACTGAAGCCGCAAAGGCC
>CALLKY010000048.1 GCA_938083135.1 uncultured Alphaproteobacteria bacterium
TCAGAAAAGCCGCCGCCCGTAATCTCCCAGATCTCTGGGACGCCATCCGAGACGCCATCGACGACCTCACGCCAAACGACTGCAGGAGCTACTTCACAGCTGCAGGCTATGAACCAGAATGATGGGAATCTGCTCTAGTCAACTGGAACGCGGCTGCTAAGCTTCCGCGATGAATGAATGGAGCCGAAGCTGATGAATCGCGACCAGACCTATTTCTTACTGCTCAATATCGGGCATTTCCTGGACCATCTGTTCATGCTGGTTTTCGCGACGGTTGCCGCATTGGCGCTGCATCGGGAATGGGGTGTGAGCTACGGCGAATTGCTGGCCTATGCGACGCCAGGCTTCTTTGCGTTCGGTCTGTTCTCTCTGCCTGCAGGATGGCTTGCGGACCGGTGGAGCCGGGACGGGATGATGTGCGTGTTCTTCGTCGGCATCGGCATAACGGCGATTTTGACCAGCATGGCGGGCTCCCCCTTCCAGGTCGGTGTTGGGCTGTTTGTCATCGGCATATTTGCAGCCATTTATCACCCCGTTGGTCTCGCCATCGTCTCCATGAAATGGAAGAACACGGGCATGCGGATCGCCATGAATGGTGTGTGGGGTAATCTTGGCGTTGCGTCTGCTGCGCTCATTACAGGCTACATGATCGACAATGGTGGGTGGCGGATGGCGTTCATTCTGCCCGGCGTGTTCTCCATCCTGACCGGGATCGCCTATTTTATCCTGCAACGGGATGAAATCCGTGCGGACGGCACCAAAGATAAAGTGACGAAGAAGGAAGCCGCAGCACCATTACCGGCAGACTACAAGGCACTGCTGCTCAGGGTTTCAGCCATCGTATTTTTGACGACGGCCGTTTCCTCCATCATCTTCCAGTCCACCACCTTCGCCCTGCCGAAAATGCTGGACGAACGCCTACAAGGCTTCGCCGGACGGCTGGCAGAAATGCTGGAACCGGCATCCGCAACCGGCCAGGCCGATACGGCGACAATTATCGGCATATTGGCGTTCATCGTCTTCGCCGTTGCATCCATAGCGCAGCTTGTTGTGGGGAAAATGCTGGATAAGCATGGGCCAAAGAAAGTGTTCATGACCGTCGCCGCCATCCAGATCATCTTCTTCGCTGCAATGCCCGGCCTGCAGGATGGGATAGCGCTGGCGGTGGCCCTCGGCTTCATGCTTGGCGCATTCGGGCAGATCCCGATCAATGATTTCATGATCGGCAAAATGGCCAGCGGCCCCGCCCGCGCCCGGATATATGGCGTGCGCTACGTCGTCAGCTTCACGGTCCTGGCAGCGTCCCTCCCCATGATCGCCTTCGTCCACAGCAATTGGGGCTTCGACGCGCTCTTCCTCATCCTGGCCGCTGCAGCACTGGTGATCCTGGTAGCGGTATTCACGCTGCCAAAAACGCTACCGACAGCGCCTGGGTGAGCAAGCCATAGCATCTGCTTCCAGGTCTCTTCGCCCCCGCCCCAACGAGGGGAGCGGAGGCCCTTGGGTATAAATCCTTCATTGCCGCTAAAGTTCGGTCACGCGAAGCGGTGCGTTACCCCCGCTTATCAAGCGTATCCAAATAGACCTTCAGCGATTCCTGCACGGGCCTAGAACGATCCCAAGTCGCCCGTGTTTCTGTGGCTAAGGGCGTGTCTTTGAGAACGTCGTAGACCCAGGCAGCACCTTCGTGGAATTTTGGGGTGATGCCGGCGCTGGCGAGGGTAGCGGCGATTTCATCCATTTCGGGGCCGAAGCGGTGGGCGTCTGCGGCGAGGAACCCGACCCAGTTTTGCATGCCCGTAAAGGCATGCTGATTATTGCCCTCCAGCTCATTCAGCAAAGCGGGCAGAAGTTTATACCGCTCCGCCGCCATGCCGACCGCCGCCATCATCGCCCAGGACCCTTTGGTGAGGGAGGCGAACAGCATTTTCAACGTTGAGGCCTGGCCGATATCTGGCCCAAGTGCGATCACTTTCATATCTGGGCGGCCAAGCAATGGTGCCACCGCCTCTGCATCCGGGCCGGAGAGATATACGCGCGGCGTGGCTAAATCTGGCGAGCGGCCAATAATGCCGCCGTCCATCACCTTAGCCCCTGCCCCCACCACGGCCTTCTCGATCGCCGCCATCGTGATCGGCGAAATTGCGTTCAGGTCCATGTAAAGCGGCTGCTTGCCTGTGCGCGTCATGGCGGCTGCGGCATCTACAGCAGCACTCTCCGCAAACGCGGGCGGCATGATGGACATGAGGACGTCTGCGGCGGTGATCACACCGTCCAGCGAGCCTACGTCCTCAATCCCAGCTTTTTCAGCCCGTGCGCGGCTTTCCGCACTCCGGCCAGCCAGGTCCGAGATGACCCGAAGCCCGCCCTCGGCCAATGTCCGGCCAACGGCGGCCCCCATGTCGCCAACGCCAAGCAGGCCGATTGTTTTGATCTCGGTCACTTATCAGTCCCTTGCACTGGGTAGCCTTCGGCATTTGTAGCTTGAGCCACATACTCAACAATGCGTTCTTTGGAATGATGAATGCCCAGCAGACGCATTGTCTTGTTGCCAGCGACAGCAAATGTGTGCGGCGTGTTTGGCGGCATGGATGCCATGTCGCCCGCTTTCATGCGGCGCTTCGCGTCCTCGTGGCCTTCCACCCATACATCCGCTTCGCCTTCAAGGATGAATAGCAGTTCCTCATAGGGATGCTGGTGCATTTCGGCGACATATCCAGGTTCCGCCGTTTGAATGCCGGTCCGAACGGCGGTGGTGCCGTCGCTCATCAGCGGGTGGTAGTGGGATATCGGGCTGAACTCCACGCGCTCAGATGTTTCCAGCCGCGCCAATTTAGCGCCGCGCTCCAGGTGTTCCACAGTCATCGCTCTGCTCCTATGCTCAAGCTTCAAACATACAACGGAGCTATGGCGGATGCGAATAGCAGTGATTGGAGCAGGCGGCGTTGGCGGACCTTTCGGGTCTGCCCTGGCGCGTTCAGGCGAAGATGTGTGGTTTCTGGCGCGCGGCGCGCACTTGGATGCCATGCGGAAATCTGGCCTGACAGTCACCGGTGCCCGCGGCGAATTCCACCTGGACAACGTGCAAGCAACAGATAGCCCGGAGGAGATCGGCAAGGTTGATTTCGTGCTGTTCACGCCAAAGCTCTGGGATGTTGAGACTACGGGCCTCGCCATCAAGCCGCTGCTGGATAGCCATACAGGCGTCGTCACCTTGCAGAACGGCGTTGATGCACCGGACCGGTTGGCAAGCGTGATTGGGCGTGAAGCCGTCATCCCTGGCGTCGCGGTTATCAATGCCGCAATTGAAGCGCCGGGCCGTATTCAGCAAATGGGCGAATACCAGAACCTGACCTTTGGCGAATTCGACGGGATCGAAAGCGGCCGCGTTCAAGCGCTGCTGGCATCTTGCGAATCAGCCGGGATAGAGGCGCGCATTTCAGCCAACATCATCAAAGACCTATGGGAAAAGTTCGTATTCCTGGTCTCGGTATCATCCCTGACAGCCGCCAGCCGCCAGCGTATGGGCTATATCCGCACGGACCCCGACGCCCGGGCAACGCTGATGCGCCTCCTCAGCGAAGTCGCTGCTGTTGGTCGCGCCCATGGCGTACCGCTGGCCGATAATTTAGCTGAAACCCGCCTCGCCATGATCGACGGCCAAAATGCCGAAAGCATCGCCTCCATGACGATTGACCTGCTGCGCGGCAATCGCCTGGAGCTGCCCTGGCTGGCTGGCAAAGCGGTAGCGCTTGGCATTGAGCATAATGTTGAAACGCCTGCGTTACAGGCGCTACTTGGGGCGCTTAAACCCTACACGATGGGGCCGGCGGAACTGCCGAAGGTTTAAGAGGCGGCTACCGGAGTCTTTGGCCCGCAACCTTCCCCCTCACCCTGCCCTCTCCCCCCTGTGGGGGGCGAGGGTTCTAAGAAGATAGAAACGCGGCCTTTGTGAGGGTCCCCTCGCCCTCCATAGGAGGGAGAGGGATCAGGGAGAGGGTGGAACGCTGCGGTTAAGAAACCGCCCCCTACATCGCCGTCCTACCGCCATCGATAGGCAGCAAAACCCCGGTCATAAACGTCGCTTCGTCTGACGCTAAATAAACGGCAGCACTTGCAACGTCGTCTGGAACCGCGAGGCGGCCTAATGGAATAGTGGCGGTGAAGCGTTCGCGTTTGGCGTCTGTGATCTCCCCGACGACGCCTTCAAACAAGGGCGTTTCTGCAGCGACTGGGCATAGCGCGTTGACGCGGATGTTTTTGGCCGCAAGTTCCGCCGCCATGGTCAGCGTCAAGCTGCACGCCGCCGCCTTCGAGGCGTTATACCAAGCCGCACCCGCCCTTGGACGTAACCCAGCGACAGACGCTGTATTGATGATAGACCCGCCGCCATTCGACGCCAAATGCGGGATCGCGGCGCGGCTGGTGAGCAGCCAACTTTTGACGTTGACGTTGAAGATGAGATCAATTTCATCCTCCGTCACGTCCTCAAAATTGTTGATGAACTGGGGCGCACCTGCATTGTTCACCAGGATATCGAGCTTGCCAAAAGCATCCACAGTCGCAGCGATCATCGCATCCGCTTCCGCTGCTTTGGTCACGTCCGCGCCAATGGAACGAGCCGCGTCGCCAATGCTGTCAGCAACCGCCTTGGCACCCGCCGCATTTAAATCCGCCACCATAACTTTGCCGCCCTCAGCCACGAACCGGCGCGCCATCACTTCACCGAAGCCCGATGCGCCGCCCGTGATGACAGCCACTTTATCTTTAAGCCGCATTGGTCACGCCTCCCCGTTCATCCAGGAGACGATCAGGCGGTAGGCGATCGAGTCCCGGCGTGGCAGTTTCATGCCGATGTCTCCAAGGTCATCGAGCTGGCTGCGATGGACCCAGCGGGCGTCCTCCATCTCTTCCTCATCGATCATGATTTCTTCGGTTTCTGCCTCCGCATGGAAGCCCAGCATCAACGATGCCGGGAAGGGCCAAGGCTGGGACGCCCAATACCGCACCTTCATCGGATCAACGACAACCGCCGTTTCCTCCAGCACTTCGCGGGATACCGCTTCCTCCAGCGTCTCCCCAGTTTCAACAAACCCTGCGAGCGTTGAATACATGCGCGGCATGAAATGGGGGGACCGGCCAAGCAGGCAATTGTCCCCTTTATGGACCAGCATAATCACTGCGGGGTCAGTGCGCGGGAAATTCAGGGAATTGCAATCAGGATTGACGCAGCGGCGCTGGCTTCCAGCTTTCTCCGCCTTCGATTCTGCGCCGCAGACGCCACAAAAACCGTTTTTATTGTGCCAAAACATCAGCCCGCGCGCATGGGCCAGAATGGAGCCTTCTTCCTGCTCTAACGCAGGGCCAACCTTGCGCAGGTCTTCGAAGGCACCGTGAGAATCAATATGCGGATGCGCCTTGTAGGGGTCTTCGTGATGGGAAAGATCCACGCCGAAATAGGCCACGCCCTTCTTCATGCCGAGGAACGAATGATGCCGCCCTGCGTCGAGCAATTCCTTAGCCTCACCAACGGTCGGCAGCAATGCACCGTCTTCTTCCGTGTGGACCAGGCTCTTGTCTTTCCAGACCGCTACGATGCGGCTTTCGGAATCATAGAGCTTATTGTTCATCCACCCGTCGTCAGCGCGGCGGTGGGACAGGCGGTCTAGCGGTGCGCCTGTATACCAAAGCGCCTTGGAGACGCCGGCTTTCGACTGATCAGGATCGGACATAAGGATTCTGCTTTCGGAACTATCGGTCAACGAAGCTTAGAGCGGGATTGGCGGACTTGGAAGCGGGTGGCCGTTTCCCAAGGGCAGTCATAAACCTTTTGCCGCAGCCACCCCCCTCACCCTGCCCTCTCCCCCCGTTGGGGGGCGAGGGTTCCAAAAGAAACAACGCGGACTCTGTGAGGGTCGCCTCGCCCCCCAACAGGGGGGAGAGGGATCAGGGTGAGGGGGGAAGCCTGCTGGGTAGAACTCTACCCCCGGCCTAAGAACGGCATCTTCGTCGCCATCACCGTGATCGTTTGCACGTTCGCATCCAACGGCAACCCGGCCATGTAGACAATCGCGTCACCCACAGCCTTCACATCCATCACAGGCTCTTCCTGCATGGAGCCATCCGGCTGGATCACGCCTTCTTTCATGCGCTGCGTCATGGGCGTTTCGGCATTGCCGATATCGATCTGGCCGACGGCAATATTGTAGGCGCGACCATCAAGCCCCGTCGCTTTGGTCAATCCTGTGATCGCATGCTTGGTGGACGTATAAGGTGCCGAAAACGGCCGCGGCACATGGGCGGAAATGGAGCCATTATTGACAATCCGCCCGCCCATCGGCTCTTGCGCCTTCATGATACGAAAGGCTTCCTGGCTGCATAGGAACGGCCCGGTCAAGTTGACGTTCACACATCCCTGCCATTGCTCAACAGTCAGGTCCTCGAACGGAATTGGCGGCGTGCCCGCGCCCGCGTTGTTAAACAGGAAATCCACCCGGCCAAAGGCTTCTTCCGTGCGTTGGAATAATTCAGCCACTTCGGCGGCGACAGTCACATCCGTCGGCACGCCGATCGCCCGATCTGACCCGACGCCCGCCTCTGCGATCACGTCCGATAGTGCCGTCGCCCGTCGCCCAGCCAATGCCACGTTCCACCCAGCCGCCAGCAACCCCATCGCCGCCGATTTGCCAATGCCAGACCCTGCGCCCGTGATCACTGCTACTTTCCGATTGTCAGCCATGCCAAAATCCCCTTGCCAAATAATTTTTGCTGCCTGCTTGATCGCCAGTTTTACCGTCCGATGTCAAACACCGACTGCTTGGCCTCAACAATAATTCACGCCATGCTAGCGGTCTGAAATCCAGGAGACCTAGAATGCCCTTCGATGTCCAGCAGCCGCAAGCCTATCAACACCTAACAACCCGCCCAATTTCGGGTGGCGTTGGGGCCGAAATTGAAGGTGTGGACCTTGCACAAGCAGAGCCGCAAGTGATGGCTGAAGTGCATCAAGCGCTATTGCAGCACGGCGTGATCTTTTTTCGAGACCAGGATTTGCGCCCGGAGGAGTTGATTGCGGCGGCAAAATTTTTCGGCCCGCTGAATATTCACCCCATATATTTGCCTCTGGATGGCTACCCCGAAATCATGCCAGTGGTGAAAGAGCCAACCGCCACCATGAATATCGGCAATAGCTGGCATTCAGATGTGAGCTTTATGGAAAAGCCGTCTCTTGGCTCATTACTCTATGCGCTGGACGTGCCGCCATATGGCGGGGACACCATTTTCGCCTCCCAGCGATTGGCCTATGAGGGCTTAAGCAACGAAATGAAATCCATGCTGGGCGACATGCGCGCCGTCCATTCAGACCGCATTCTTTCCAGCGCAGAGAGCAAAGCCAAACGCAATGCTGGCCGCTCCACCAAGCTGGATGAAAAACCAACGCCGGAAGTGCAAACCACCCACCCCGTTATCCGCACCATCCCTGAAACTGGCCAAAAGCATCTGTACGTGAATGAGGCCTTCACGATTCGCTTTGAAGGCATGACAGAGCCCGAAAGCAAACCACTGCTAGACTATCTGTATGAACACGGCCACAAGCCGGAATTCACCTGCCGCTTCCAATGGCGAAAAGGCTCTGTCGCATTCTGGGATAACCGCGCCGTCCAGCACTATGCAATCAACGATTACCAGGGCTTCCGCCGCGAAATGTGGCGCGTCACCGTAGAAGGCGAGCGTCCAGAATGACCGCTAGAGCAGGCGTCGAAGTTGGCGGTACATTTACGGACCTGGTTTACGTAAAAGACGGTGTGATCACCGTGGCCAAAGCGCCGAGCACGCCGTCCTCGCCGGATATCGGCGCGCGGAATGCTTTGGCGAAGGGCGGGGTTGATCTGGCGGGGCTGGATGAACTGGCCCATGGGTCCACCGTCGCAACCAATGCCATTTTGGAGCGGAAGGGTGCGCGCGTCGCGCTGCTGGTGACGGAAGGCTTTCGGGATTTGCTGTTGCTGCAACGGCATCAACGCCAGCAGATTTATGACCTGCACTACGAAAAGCCGGTGCCTGTTGTCCGCCGCCGGGATACGGTCGAGATTATTGAGCGGATCGGGCCAGATGGGTCCATCGCCTGCCCGTTGGACGAGGATGCAGCCCGCGCCGCGATCCAGGAATTGCTAGCGTCACGGGAATTCGACGCTGTGGCCATTTGCTTGCTGAACAGCTTTGCCAATCCAGCCCATGAAGCACGGTTGGTCGAAATTTTGGGCGAATTGGCACCCGATATGCAGGCAGCACCGTCCTACAAAATCGCGCGGGAATTCCGGGAATTTGAGCGCGCCTCCACCACAACCCTGTCCGCTTATGTGCAGCCGGTTGTCGGGCGGTATTTGGACCGGTTTGAAGCCTCACTCAGTGAAGATGGGTTCACGGGCGCGTTTTCCGTGATGCAATCTAATGGCGGGCGAATGCCTGCCGCAGCGATGGCGGAGAACGCGATTACCGCATTGTTCAGTGGCCCAGCAGCGGGCGTCGTCGGCGCGGTACGGCAAGCGGCGCGATCTGGGTTTAAGAACTTCATCACGCTGGATGTCGGCGGCACCTCGACAGACGTTTGCTTGGCACCAGATGGCCGCCCGGCCCTGGCCCCCATGACCGAGATTGACGGCCTGCCCGTTAAAACGCCGGTGATCGATATGGCGACGGTCGGCGCCGGCGGCGGGTCATTGGTTTGGGCAGATGATGGCGGCATGTTGCGCGTCGGCCCCGAAAGTGCCGGCGCAGACCCTGGCCCCGCCTGCTATGGCAAAGGCGGGCGCGCGCCAACGATCACTGACGCCCATGTGGTGCGCGGCACCATGCAGGCCGCCGCTTTCCTTGGTGGTGAGATGGACCTGGACGCCGCCGCCGCTGCAGCCGCGTTCCAACCCCTGGCCGACAGGTTCGGCAAGACGCCGCTAGAAATCGCCGATGCAGCCATCCAGCTTGCGGAATCCAACATCGCCCGTGCCATTCAACGGGTTTCCACCGAACGCGGCCGCGACCCCCGCGACTACGCCATGGTCGCATTTGGCGGCGCTGGGCCAATGCATGCCGTGCGCGTTGCCGAGGAAATTGGCCTTTCCGCTGTCATCATTCCGCCATTTGCGGGCGTACTATCGGCGCTTGGATTGCTGGTCGCGGACTATGCGCGCTTCGCAGCCCTCACTGACCGCCAACCGCTGGATGCCAAAGCGGCAGACGTCGTACGCGGCCACATGACCAATTTGGAAGCCGATATCCGCCGCCATTTCGCAGACCACGGCTTGGCCGCACCCTCACGCTTCCAATACACGTTGGACATGCGGTATCGCGGCCAGGCGTTCGAGGCCTCTGTCGAACTTTCCGCTGATGAACTGCCGGGCCTAAACCAAGCCGCATTGGAAGAGAAATTCCGCGCGGCCCACACACAGCTTTATGCATTTGCAAAAGCGCCCGGTGAACCTGCGGAGATCGTGGCGTACCGGGCAGGCGGGTCCCTGCCGCCGCCTGCATTCCCGGAATCGCCGGTGACGCGGGCCGAGGCTGATGCTACGGCGATCAGTCTGTATGAGCGCGGCGGCCAGCACACAGCCCAAATGCTGTCTCGCGCCGGATTATCGACAGACGGCGATGCCGGACCACTGCTGATCGATGATGGCCTCGCGACCGTCTATGTGCCGCCGGGTTGGACTGCCAGCCTGGACACATCTGGCAATATTGTTATTCGGAAGGAGGGTTGAAGCCATGGCTTTAGATCCCGTCGAACAAGCCATCGTCGCCCAAAGCCTGATCGCGGCGGCGCAGGAAATGGGCGTTAAGCTCATCCGCTCCGCCCATTCGCCCATCGTTCGCGAGGCAGAGGATTGTTCTGCAGCCTTGATGAGCGCCGATGGGGATGTCATCGCCCAGGCCGAACTCATCCCGATGCAGCTTGGCTCCATCAGCCACACGTTCCGCCACTGCGCTGAGCGCTGCCCGCCGGACAGCCTGCAGCCCGGGGATTTCTACATCACAAATGACGCCTATAAAGGCGGGCAACATATCCAGGATATTTTCCTGTTCTGCCCAATCTTCCATGAAGGTGTGCGCATCGGCTTCGCCGCAACGGTGGTGCATCACATTGACTTAGGTGGCGGCGCGGCAGGCCTGAACCCCAACGCGCCAGACATCCATTCCGAAGGCATTATTTTCCCGGCACTGAAGCTGAACCGGGAGCGGGATTGGGCTGGCGGACCATGGGAAGCCTTCGTGCGCGCCAATGTCCGCATGCCCGACGCGACTTTGGGCGATATCGACGCGCAGTTCGCTGCCAACGCTGTCGGTGCAGAACGCCTGACCGCACTGGCGGACAAATATGGCCGCGAGAAGCTGGCTGATGCGATGACCGAGATGCTGGATTATTCCGAGCGCCGCGTCCGCAATGCGCTCCGCGACGCGCCAGATGGCGTCTATACCGGCCAGGATGCGCTGGACGATAACGGCGTCACTCAGGACCCCGTCCCGGTGAAAGCCACTGTCACGATCAAAGGCGATGCCATGGAGATCGACTTTGCGGGTACAGCGCCCCAAGTCGCGACCAATATGAACACGCCCTTTGCGTCCACTGTCGCAGCGGCAGTTGCAGCGGCGAAATCAGTCCTGACGGATGCGGACATTCCGTTCAATGACGGCTGCAGCCGCGCGATCACAGTGAAAGCGCCGGAAGGCTCTATCCTCAATCCACGGTATCCAGCACCCGTACGGGCACGCCTACTAGCCAGCTACCGGGCCTTTAACGCAGTGATGAAAGCCCTTTCGACGGCAGCACCAACGCGGGTTATCGCCACCGGTACGGATACGACAACTGCCTGTTGCCTCTCCTGGCTTGGGCCGAATGGTTATGACATCTATCTGGAAATCTTCGGCGGTGGGTACGGTGCCGGGCCAGAGAATGACGGTGCAGACGGCGTTGATAGCCCGCTGTCCAATTGCGGCAATATTCCCATCGAAGCGACGGATATGGACCACGTGTTCTTCCGCTGCATTGACTACAGCTATATCGCTGGCTCCGGCGGCAAAGGCCGGATGCGCGGCGGGCTGGGGTTCCGCAAGGTTTATGAAATTCTGGAAGACAACGTGACCTTCGCCACATATGGCGACCGCTTCACCCAGCAGGCAGACGGCCTGTTCGGCGGTGGCCAGGGTGCGCCCGGTCAAAACCAAGTGCTGCGCGGTGAGGAAGTCATCAACCTGCTCTCCAAAACCTCATTCCCATTGCAACGGGGCGATAAACTGATCGTGCAGGTCGCCGCAGGCGGTGGGTATGGCGACGCCGCAGACCGCCCCAACGCCCGCTCCGTCCGCGACCAGGAAGACGGTCTCGTCGCGGCGGAGTGACGCGAATTCGATAATTTTATTGCTTTTTCAGGGATGTGGGTCCATATCCCTCGCAACACCGCGCCGCGCGTAGAAGACGACAATCCGTCAGCGGCGCTGCTCTAGAGCAACCGGTACCCCCACGTTCGCGATATTTGCGCGTGAGATCGTTGGCTTTTGTGCAATCGCGGAACGCCACACTCGGCCCCGCACAGCCACCCGGCAGCTGATCTACGCAAGCTCCATTTGAAAAGACGGCAAGCGCCGCTCAGCATCATTGCGAGCGGTCGTAAGGCTTGCCATGTATATTGGACTTGAAACTTGACGAATTTTACTGACCTCGGCCTCGCCGAGCCTCTGATCCAGGCCATCGAAACGATGGGCTACGAGAAACCTACCCCGATCCAAGCCGCTGTGATTCCGGCTTTCCTGGATGGCCGTGATGTTATCGGCATCGCCCAGACCGGTACCGGCAAGACAGCGGCCTATGTGCTGCCAATGCTGCATGCCCTGGAAGAGCGCCCCTCACGCCCCTCACCAAAGCGCTGCCGAGTTCTGATCCTGGCACCGACCCGTGAACTTGCGGGCCAGATCGCTGACAATATCCGCTCCCATGGCCGGAACATTCGCCATTCCGTCGCTCTGGTGGTCGGCGGTGCCCGTCCCGGCCCACAGATTAAGGCGATGGCACGCGGCGTTGATTTCCTCGTTGCGACCCCTGGCCGCCTGATGGACCACATGGAAACCGGCGTGCTTAGCCTCGACGATGTTGAAATGGTAGCGCTCGACGAAGCGGATCAGATGCTGGACATGGGCTTCCTGCCCCCGATCCGACACATCCTTGGCTCAATCAAAGGCAAGCGGCAGACGGTCCTATTGTCCGCCACCATGCCCCGCCAGATCCGCCAGCTTGCCAATGAATTCCTGCACAAGCCTGCCGAAGTGTCTGTGTCTGAAGGTGCGAAACCAATTGAGCGGATTGACCAGCATGTTCTGCACATCGAAGCCGGTGCGAAGCGCCGTGTGCTGACAGATATCCTGCGGGATCCAGAGCTAGAACGCGCCATCGTGTTCACTCGCACCAAGCGCGGCGCAGACCGGGTTCAGTTGCATCTTGAAAAAGCTGGCCTCCGCGCTGAGGCGATCCATGGCAACCGCAGCCAAAGCCAACGTGACCGCACGCTCAGCCGCTTCAAAGGCGGGCGCGTGAACGTTCTGGTGGCGACCGATGTTGCTGCACGTGGCATTGACGTCGATGACGTATCCCACGTCATCAACTTCGAGCTGCCAAACGTGCCAGAAAGCTATGTCCACCGGATTGGACGGACAGCGCGCGCCGGCAAGGCCGGCGTTGCAATCTCGCTTTGTGACCGCACGGAACGCGCTTACCTGCGTGATATTGAACGCCTGATCAGTACCCGTATCCAGCCCATGGATGCACCGGAAAGCACAGGCCCGCAGGAAGTTGACGCTGGCCCAGACCAGCGCCGGGACTACGATGATCGCCCGCCCCGCCGCTTTGAATCCCGTGGCAATGATGAACCACGCCGCCATCAACATGGCCGGTCAGGCAGCGATCGCCCACAGAACGGCCGCCCCCCTTACGGCAATTCCGGCGGGGATCGCGACAGGAATGCGCGCCCAGCTGGTGACCGGCCACCCTATGGCCGTCCAGGTGGCGACCGCTATCGTGATGACCGGCCCCGCAATGACCGGCCACGCGAAGACCGTCCCCACGGTGACCGTCCGCAAGGCGATCGTCCGCCTTATGGCAATTCCGGTGCTGACCGTGACAGGAACGCCCGCCCAGCGGGTGGTCGGCCTCAGCATGGTCGGTCCGGCGGTGATCGTCAGCGCGATGACCGTCAGCAGGAATGGCGTCGCGATGGCGTGCCGCCTCAAGCTCAAGGCCGTCATTCCAACGAGAACCGCTCCCAGGATGGCCGCCCACCACGGCGTCCGCCGGAAGAGGGCAGCTCCCGGATTGGCCGCCGTCGCCATCTGGACCCGCGCGCACAAGCACCCGTTCGCGCTGAAGCCTGGGCCGAAGATCGCCCACAACAACGTGGTCCTCGCAATAATGAGGACCCTCGTGGACAGCGCACAGGCGGTAAATTCGCACCTAAGCCAAGCGGCAAAGCGGTTGACGGTGATGGCGGCCATGCGCCGATGCGCCGGAAAGGTGCGGCACCTGCTGGCAAGAAGCCAGGCGGCAAAGCTGCCCATACAGATGGTGCTGCCGGGCGTATTGCCAGCAAGCCTTTCCGCAAAACCGCGAAGACGAAAGCAGCCGCTTCTAAGCCTGCGGGTAAGGCGGGACGCCGACCTAACAAGCAGCGCGCAGCTAGCTAACGCCTTCGCTTCTATCTGAGACGACGAACCCCCGTTGACTTGGGTCAGCGGGGGTTTTTCGTTGCGCCGCCAATCAACGCATTAACCAGCTGGCCCAGACTTTCGCGATATGCGGGTGCCGCTGCCCCAGCTGCAATGGCAATTGCCGCGCGATCAAATGCAGCAGAGAGCATATCGGCCAGCGCGTTGACGCTTTCTGGTGGGGCGGTTTCTGGCAGCGCCGCTGCCAAGCCATCCCGCAGCGCCCCGCCACCGGTCGCAGTGTCAATCTCCCGGATAGCGGCATGGCCTAGAACTGCAGGGCCATCTAGCAGCAATAGGCGAATGCGGCCGGGTGCAGCCATCGCGGCGAAATAAGCCGCACCACCCGCTTCCAGTGCAGCAGCGGCTGTAGGTGCATCTACAGATCCTGCCTCAATCTCACTGGCGACAGATTCTGCCTCCGCCCGCACGACAGCGGCGAATAAATCGGCCTTGTCCCGGAAGTGGTGATACAGCGCGCCCCGCGTTACTGCTGCAGCCTTCACAATTTCTGGCGTGCCGGTATCCGCATAGCCTTTCTCGGCGAAAAGCGCGCGGCCTGCCTGGATGAGCGCCTTGCGGGTCGCCTCCGTGCGCGCCTGATTGGTTTGGCGTGCGTTTTTCTCTTGCATACATACAGCCTGTATGTTTAATTACACTTACATGCAGATTGTATGTTTTTTCTAAGAAGGATGAAACCCATGAAATGCACCCATTTTTACCCCGTCATCCAAACAAGCGACGTGGCTGCTGTCGCAGACTTCTACATCCGTAATTTCCGCTTCAAGGCAGCATTCGAAAGCGATTGGTATATGCACCTGCAATCGGCAGAGGACGCATCCGTCAACATCGCCATTCTGCAAGGCGATCATGAAACCATCCCGGAACCGGGCCGTGGTGCCACCGCCCATATGCTCATCAACTTCGAGGTGGAAGATGTTGACGCAGAATATGCAAAGGCTGTTGCCAATGGTGTACCGATCCTGAAATCACTCCGCAGTGAGCCATTTGGGCAACGCCACTTCATCGCCCAAGATCCCGCCGGCGTTTTGATTGATGTGATAACGCCCATTCCGCCAAGCTCTGAATTCGCAGGCGGCTTCAGCGAAGACGCACTGAAAGAAACCGGGGCATAGGCTCCATGACGCCTAGCACTGGATGGGATATCATGCCCCTCTCGGTTTGATAGGAATGCATGATGGGCGCGAATACTTCCAGTGCGGGGCGGCTTGAAGATCATCGTTTTCTAACGGGCGAAGGCCGGTTCACTGCCGACGTTAGGCGGGAAGGCGAGGCCTATGGTTTCGTCCTGCGCAGCCCATACGCTCACGCAGAAATCTTAAGCATCAGCGTTGAGGAGGCAGCGGCAATGCCCGGCGTGCTGGCAGTGATCACGGCTGCTGACTTGACCGCCGATGGCCTTGGCGACCTGCAAAACACATCCCAGATCCCAAGTGACCCGCCGATGGTCCACCCGCCGCGCCCCGTCCTGGCGCGTGGCAAGGTTCGCCATGTGGGCGAGGCCGTGGCCTTTGTGGTGGCAGAAAGCCAGGCGGCGGCGCAGGATGCGTCTGAAGCCATATTCGTAGACTACAAGGACCTGCCCACCGTTATCGATCCGCCTGCAGCGCTGGCCGCAGGCGCGCCACAAATTGCCGAAGAAGCGCCCGGCAATCTGATCTGCGTTTTCCGCACCGGTGACCAAGCCGCCGCTGACGCCGCCATTGCGGGCGCTGCCCATGTGCTGGAAATGACGGTGGATAATCACCGCGTCTCTGCCCTTCCACTGGAACCGCGCGCCGCAATCGGCGCCTATGAAGCTGCTAAAGATGAACTGCTGCTGACGCTCACGGGCCAAGGCGTTCATGGTATCCGGCGGGCGTTGGCTGACCCTGTATTTGGCCTGCCGCCAGAAAAGCTGCATGTCATGGCCCATGATGTGGGCGGCGGGTTTGGAGCTAAAAACTTCGCCTACCCAGAATGGGCGCTGGTGCTTTACGCCGCCAAAAAACTTGGTCGGCCCGTGAAATGGGTGGCGGAGCGTTCTGAAGATGTGCTGGGTGGTGCCCATGGTCGTGCGGTCAATTCCACGGCACGGATGGGGCTTGATGCTGCTGGAAAGATCCTTGGGCTGAGCGCGCATCTAACAGCGGACTTAGGCGGATATCTCTCCAACGGTGCGCCCGGCAGCGGCACCGTATCTGTCACCCGGTCGCTTCAGGGCATGTACGATATTCCAGCCGTTTATATGGAATCCACTGGCGTTCTAACCAATACAGCCCCCGTGGATGCTTATCGTGGTGCCGGCAAGCCCGAAGGTAATTTCCTGATTGAGCGGATGATGGAAACGGCGGCGCGGCGCTTCGGCTTCGATCCCGTAGAACTCCGCCGTATAAACGCCATATCGGAATTCCCGCACACAACAGCCCTTGGTTTTGAAGTCGATACAGGTGATTTCAAGGCACTGGTGGACCGGGCAGAGGCATCATCCGACCGCGCCGGGTTCGAAACGCGCCGGGCAGAGGCGAAGTCACGCGGCAAGCTGCGCGGCCTTGGGTTCGCAAGCTTCCTGGAATCCGCCCGCGGCGCGCCAAGCGAAGGGGCCGATTTGCGCTTCACTGAAGACGGCATGATCGAAGTCCGCCCCGGTACGGAATCCAATGGCCAGGGGCATGAGACGACCTTCACGCAGCTCGTCGCGGATCGCCTTGGTCGCCCGGTAGATGAGGTTCGCTACATTCAAGCCGACACCCGTGAGACACGGATGGGCTCTGGCCACGGTGGTGCCAGGTCCATGCATATGGGCGGAACGGCGATTGTCGGCGCAATTGAAATGGCCATGGAAAAAGGCAAAGGCGTCGCCGCAGGCATGCTCCAGGCGCCGCCGGAACAAGTCCAGTTCATGGGCGGCGATTTTGTTGCTGGGGATGGCCGCGCCGTCTCTCTGACAGATGTCGCCGCTGCTGCACGGCAGCCAGAATTCGGCCTTGAGGGCGGTCTCGATAGCTTCTTTAGCTGGGAAGATGCCCCAATCACCTGGCCCGCTGGGTGCCACGCTGCAGAAGTTGAGATCGACCCGGAAACGGGTGATGTGCAGCTGCTGGCTTATACCGGCGTGGACGACTACGGCATTCTGCTAAACGAACAACTGACAGAGGGCCAGGTTATCGGCGGCCTCGTCCAAGGTATCGGCCAGGCGCTTGGGGAGCAGATCGTCTACGACCCCGAAACCGCCCAATGCCTATCGGTAACCCTGATGGACTATGCTGCCCCGCTGGCGCGCATTCTGCCCATGTTCAATATCGAATTCCTATCGACCCCAACAGAAGCCAACCCCCTTGGCGTCAAAGGCTCCGGCCAGGCGGGTGCGATCGCCTCAGCCCAAACCATCATCAACGCCATCATTGACGCCCTGGCCCCCCTCGGCATCGACCATTTGGACATGCCAGCCACGCCAGAACGGGTTTGGCAGGCTATTCAGAAGGCGAATTCCTAACCCACACCATGCCGCTAAAGCGGAATGTTGTCGTGCTTTTTCCAGGGGTTGGCGAGTTGCTTGTCTTTGAGCATGGCTAGGCTGCGGCAGATGCGGGCGCGGGTGTTGTGGGGGCGGATGACGTCGTCGATATAGCCGCGGCGGGCAGCGACGAAGGGGTTGGCGAACGCAGCGGCATACTCATCGGTACGGGCCTTGATTTTCTCTTCATCGCCAATGTCTTGGCGGAAGATAATCTCCACAGCACCCTTAGCGCCCATCACAGCAATTTCGGCGTTTGGCCAGGCGTAGTTCACATCCCCACGCAGATGCTTGGACGCCATCACGTCATAGGCACCGCCATAGGCTTTGCGCGTGATGACCGTGATTTTCGGCACAGTTGCTTCTGCATAGGCGAACAGCAATTTAGCGCCATGCTTGATGATGCCGTTGAATTCCTGGTCCGTACCAGGGAGGAAGCCTGGCACATCGACCAGTGTGACGATTGGAATTTCGAACGCATCCAAGAAGCGCACAAACCTTGCTGCTTTCCGCGCACTATCGATATCCAGGCAGCCTGCCAGCACCATCGGCTGATTGGCGACGATCCCGACTGTCTGCCCGTCCATCCGCGCCATGCCAATAACAATGTTTCCGGCATAGTTCGGCTGCACTTCAAAGAAATCGCCCTCGTCGACGATCTTCTCAATCAGTTCCTTGATGTCATACGGCTTGTTCGGGTCTGCCGGGACAAGCGTATCCAGCGAGAGTTCCTGGCGGTCGGCCGGATCATTGGTCGGGCGAACCGGTGCAGGCGCGCGGTTGGATGCGGGCAGGAAATCGAAGAAGCGGCGGGTTTCCAGCAGGGCCTCAACATCATTCTCAAACGCCATGTCGGCAACGCCGGACTTGGCGGAATGGGTAATCGCCCCGCCAAGCGCTTCCTGTGTCACTTCTTCATGGGTGACGGTTTTCACAACATCCGGCCCGGTGACGAACATGTAGGAGGTGTCCTTCACCATGAAGATGAAGTCCGTCATGGCCGGGGAATACACGGCCCCACCAGCGCATGGCCCCATGATGACCGAAAGCTGGGGCACAACGCCGCTCGCTAGCACATTCCGCTGAAACACTTCGGCATAGCCACCAAGCGAGGCCACACCTTCCTGGATGCGCGCACCACCACTGTCATTCAGGCCGATCACAGGTGCGCCGACTTTCATCGCCTGATCCATGACCTTGCAGATTTTCTCCGCATGGGCTTCTGACAGCGAGCCGCCGAATACCGTGAAATCCTGGCTGTAAACGAATACCAGTCGACCGTTGATGGTGCCGGACCCAGTAACGACGCCATCACCCGGCACGCGTTGGTTTTCCATGCCGAAATCGGTGGAGCGGTGTTCCACGAACATGTCGAGTTCTTCGAAGGAACCTGGGTCCAGCAGAATATCCAGCCGTTCCCGCGCCGTTAGCTTGCCGCGCGCATGTTGCGCATCGATCCGGCGTTGTCCGCCGCCCAGCTTTGCAGCGTCTCGCATGGATTCCAGTTGGGCGACAATATCGGACATGGCTTTAGGGCTCGCTCACGCATTCGGGGATGACATATCCAAATAGCATTCAGCACGGGTTTAGGCCAACTCTCAAAAACGCTCGCCCTGTTTCAGGTCGCCAAATCCAATTGAACCCGCATTTCCCAGATGATCGGTAATTTTCACCCCACCTCACCATGAATTAGATATAATATTCAGTCTGTTGGAATGGTTCGAGGGCAACTTCAATGCGGACCCCAGAGGGTGAAGCCAATCTGTCGCCTCTGCG
>CALLKY010000049.1 GCA_938083135.1 uncultured Alphaproteobacteria bacterium
CTTCTCAGAAAAGCCTCCGCCCGCACTGTCCATCGCCTCTGGAACGCCATTCGAGACGCTATCGACGCTATAACGACAAAGGATGCCCGAAGCTTCTTCACTGCATGCGGCTATGAACCGGAATGATCCAAATCCGCTCTAAGCTTGCCGCCGTAAGCCTGCTGGGCGCAGGACTGATCGGATTCCTGGCCTTTGATTTCGCGATCAGCCCAGCTTCAGCCCGCCTTGCCCGCGCTGGCGGTGACTATGATGCTGCGCAATCGCGGATTGGGGCACTTGAAGCACAGCTTGGCAAACTGCGCGCCGCCGCCCGCCAGGACGCGTTCACCGGGGACGGTGCAGACAAAATCCTTTGGGCAGAGAAATTCGCTGCCGTCGCTGCCGCCTTGCCGCCAAGTGTGTGGCTGACAGGTGCGAACATCGCCAACACAGATAGACGTATCGGCGATATTGAAGTCGTCACGACCAAGCTGGTGCTGCAAGGCATCACCCGGGCCAAAAGTGATCATCGGCTCCAGGATATCGCCCAGTTCATTCAAAGCCTGGAGCAGGACGAAGCGTTCATGCGCGACTTCCGGCGCATTGTCTTTGCAGGCCTTGGTTCGCCCGGTGGCAGTGATGACGCTGCTGCAAATGGCGTCGCGTTCGAAGTCCATGCCTGGTACGACGAAAACAAGCGGAAGGCGACCCGGGACAGCGCGCCCAGCGGTGCCACCGGGCTTATCTCCACTGCGGCCGGAACAGCCGCGACCCGCGCCGCTGTCGGTGCCCGCCTAAGCGGCCAAGCAACAGATCCAGCATTGGCCCTCCCGCCAATTGGAGCCCGGCCATGAAGTTTTCCGGTGGCCAAGCCATGACCCAGAGAGAGGTGAAGGCGCTTCTGAAAGCACCCACCGTGCAAGCCGCAATGATTTTTCTGTTGGGCCTTGCCGCATTCGGCTATTCAACATTGGTTGTACTGCGCGGTGACATCACGGAAAGCGCACGGATTGCAGCAGCCGCACTTGGCCAAGACGCCCGGGCGCTCAGCCTACGATCAAAAGCGCTCGCTGCCGCAGCCAAAGCTGCAAAGGATGCGCCACCATTAACGTCCGTGCCCGCATTCATTGACCGGATCGGCGCGCTCGCCGGCGAACACAACACTGCCGTCATGAGCATCCAACCGCTCCGCGATACCACCGATACTTTTGAGATCACCATCGCATCGGGCTACCGGGCGCTGATCGGATTTGTGGCAGCATTGGAAGAACTGGACGTGCAGGTCGTAGGCTTTGGGATCGAGCGGCAGGCGCTCAAGGCCAGCGCGCCGACGCTTACAGCAGCGATCAAAATCCGCCCCCGCAATGATGCCCGCCGCCTCGCTATCCCGCGCATTCAGTTGGTGCGGGAAGCATTATTCGCGGAACAGGCGCGCGATCCGTTCCAGGCATTGGTCTCTGACAATGACGGTGATGGTGCGGAGCGTGTGGATATCACAGCCGCATACCGCCTGACAGGTGTGGCCACACTTGAACCCTCTGGCGAGCGGATCGCGACCATTAACCTGATCGATTATGTCATCGGCGATGTTCTGGATGGTCGCCTTGTCGTGAACGTGACAGAGGACCGGGTCCTGCTCGACAGCTTGGACGAACGCCGGAGTGAAAAATACGTCATCCGTTTCGCGCGGGACCCAAGCACGATCCAGCAGAACTAGTCTAGCTTCGGTCCGCCCGTGGCAGGTTTGCGCTGCACTAGCCAAATCCCCGCCATCGCCACGACAAACCCGGCAATGGCTTCCGGCCTTAAAGTTTCGCCAAGGATCAGGAACGCGAGGATCGCGGCGACGGCGGGCGTGAGGTAGAAGTTCGATGCGACTTTGCCAGCAGCGCCATGTTTCAGCATCAACAAGTACAACCCCATCCCGCCAAGCGAAACGCCAATGGTGAGGTAGCCCAAAGCCATAAACGCCGCCGGCGTCCAATCAATGCGCGGTGTTTCAACCAGGCCCATAATAACAAGGCAAAGCACAGCGGAGGCGGCCATTTGGGTCGCGTTGGTGGCGAGCAATGGCAGCCCGCGCGCTGCATAGGCGTGCCAAATCGTGCCGAACGTCATCGCAAGCACGCCCGCAAATGCCGCCGCCAAACCAACACCAACATCCAGCGTCAGATAATCCATTCCGGCGACAAGCCCCACACCGAGAATGCCTAGCAAGAACCCCAACCACTGTAACGGGCTGAACCGTTCGCCCAGCACGGGGCCGGAAATCAGCGCTGTCAGGATTGGTGTTAGAGAGCCGACAAGGGCGGTTGTGGCAGCGGATACTTCCTGCATCGCCGTGAAAAACAGGCCGAGATAGAGGCCATTCATCAGCACGCCCGCACCGACAACGCCCGCCCAGCGCTGCCGAAACGCCTTCCAGTCCGGATCTTTCTCCCGGATGCACAGCGCCAGAACGAGCAGCAGCAACGCGGCCAGCACGAAGCGGATTGTCAGCAGCGCCCAGGGCGTGAAATCGGGCAAGCCGCCGCGCGCAGCAACGAACGCGCCGCTCCAGATCAGAACGAAGATGAGGGGCGCTATGCGCAGCAGCATTTTGGGCTAAATCATTCAACAGGTACAAAGCAGACCTTGACCCTACAGGATCAGGCGCGCAGGTAAAGAACCGGCATTACAGGAACCAATGAGGATGCCCGATAGCGGCCAAATACGGACGATCTCACTGGATGTCGGCGGTATGCACTGCGCCGGATGCGCAGCCTCTGTCGAACGCGCGCTGCGGGCAGCCAATGGCGTTGCAGACGCGCGGGTGAATCTGGCGGTCGAGCGTGCGGATATTGAAGTCGCTGATGGCGGTGCCAGCCCCGCTGAGCTTGAGCACGCCGTTATCGCCGCTGGATACCGCGCCACCGCCCGCACCGCAGGCCGCGACGCCGCTGAAGCCCGCCGCATGGAAAAACGCGCTGAAGCAGAGGCAGAAGCCCGGCGCGACCGGATGCATCTGATCATCGCCGCCCTTCTAACCGCCCCCCTGCTTGCCCAGATGATCCCAATGGCACTGGGATCACCAATGCATATTCCGGGCTGGATTCAGGCGCTACTGGCCGCACCCGTGCAGTTCTGGATTGGCGCGCGCTTTTACCGGGGCGCATGGGCCAGCATAAAATCCCGCGCGCCGGGCATGGATATCCTGGTGGCACTGGGCACCAGCGCCGCCTATGGCTACAGCCTCGCGGTGGTATTTGGGTTCGGTCCGGCAGATGCAGGACTGTATTTTGAAGGTGCCGCAGCGGTCATCCTGTTCGTTGTTCTGGGCAAAACGCTGGAAAGCCGGGCACGTCGGAATGCCGTGCAGGGCCTGGAAGCGCTGCTGGCCCTGCGCCCCAATGAAGCCCATCGCGTCTTGGCGGACGGCAGCACCGAAACCATCGCCGCAGATGATGTTCAGGCAGGCGATGTCCTGCTGATCCGGCCCGGCGAACGGGCACCTGTGGACGGCCTGGTTGTTGAGGGCATGTCCGAATTCGATGAATCGCTTGTAACCGGCGAAAGCTTGGCCCTGGCAAAAAATCCGGGAGACCTCGTGGCCGAAGGTACCGTCAACGGGTCTGGCCTTATCCGCCTGGAAGCGACCCGCGTTGGTGAGGATAGCACCATCGCCCGGATCGCCCGGCTGGTGGAAGCAGCTGAAGGCGCACAGGCACCGACGCAAAAGCAGGTTGACCGGATCAGCGCGATCTTTGCGCCTGTCGTGCTGGCGCTGGCAGCACTCGCCTTCACAGGTTGGTTGATCGTCGATGGCGATCTTGAACACGCCATCGTCGCCGCTGTCTCAACCCTCGTCATCGCCTGCCCCTGCGCGCTTGGAGTGGCAGCACCCGCAGCCATCGCCGCCGGGGTCGACGCTGCGGCTCGCGCCGGGTTGCTGATCCGGGATTTTGAGGCAGCGGAGCGCGCCGCCAGCATCCGCGCTATCGCCTTCGATAAGACCGGCACATTGACAGAAGGCAAACCAAAATTGGTCAGCACGACCGCAGCCCCCGGCTTTGCGGCAGATGACATTCTCCGCCTTGCCGCGTCCGCACAGGCAGGCAGTGAGCATCCACTTGCCCAGGCGACTGTAGACGCAGCGGGCGGTAAGGCACAGCCGCCTGAAAGCTTCGAAGCCCGGCCCGGCCAAGGCCTTGTCGCTAAGGTTCAAGGCCAGGCCATTGCCATCGGCTCCGCAAACCTGATGGCGGCGGAAGGCATTGCGGTGGAGATGCTGGATGCTGCCGTTGCAAAGGCTGGTGAGGGCGGATGCTCCATCGCCTTTGTCGCTGTAGATGGCGCGCTGGCTGGCCTGCTAGCATTCCGGGATGAGCCCAGAGCAGAAGCAGCCGCTGCGATCCAAGCCGTCCGCGATGCTGGCCTAACGCCGGTCATGATTTCCGGCGACAACCCCGCCGCTGTGGCCGTTATCGCCGAACGGCTTGGGATAACTGACGCGCGAGCTGGGGTAGCGCCCGATATGAAAGCGGCGGCTATCCGGGAGCTGCAAGCCCAGCACGGCGGCGTCGCATTTGTGGGGGACGGCGTTAATGATGCGCCAGCGCTGGCGGCGGCGGACTTGGGAATGGCCATGGGGTCCGGGGCAGATGCTGCAATCTCTGCCGCAGATATCACGCTGCTGCAGCCTGACCCGAGACTGGCACCTGCCGCACTTGATATCGCGGCCAGGATTCGTGCCAAAGTGCGGCAGAACTTATTCTGGGCGTTTGCTTACAATGCTGTTGGATTGCCGCTTGCCATGCTGGGCTATCTGACACCTGCCTTCGCTGGCCTCGCGATGGCGCTGAGTTCTGTCAGTGTTGTTGGGAATGCACTGTTACTGCGGCAGTGGAAAGCGCGGCTATAAGGCCTGATTTGCCGCAGGCTTCCCCCCTCACCCTGCCCTCTCTCCCCTCTGGGGGGCGAGGGTTCAAAAAAGGGAGGCGGATTCCGTGAGGGTCCCCTCGCCCTCACTGGAGGGAGAGGGATCAGGGAGAGGGTGGCGACTGCGGGTCGCGAACAACCCCTAATGGGCGTGCGCCATCTCTGGAATGCCTTCTGATGCCACCCAGAACCGGCTGAGCGCTTGGTAGTGCGCCTCGACCGCTGCCGCGTCACCCTCACCCGCCGGGATGGGCTCCGGATCAAAATTCCTATGCCGGTCTTCGCCGCGCACCAGTGTTGCGGATAGGCGCGTGGGGCCAGTGTGGCGAACATGGGTTGGGATATAGCTGAAGCCGATGCCAATACGGCGGTCCTGGGTCTGGTTCGGGGCTGAGCGGTGCATCAACAGCGTGTGGTGGAATGAAACATCGCCCGGCTGCATTTCCAGGCGGACCCCGCCGCTATCATCAATCGCATCTGTCAGCGTCTGCCCGCGTGAAAGCATTGCCCGCTCATCCCGTTGGTCCTTATGCGGGCGCTGGCCTGTTGTATGGGAACCGGGGAGCACTTCAACACAGCCGTTTTCTCGTGTGGAGGGCGTCAGTGCTACCCAAGCGGTCACATGCTCAAATGGTGCCAGGCCGAAATATGTGGCGTCCTGATGCCAAGGCACAAAGCTGCCGCTCATCGGTTCCTTCAGCCAAACCGTTGTGTGAAAAACCAGGATATCTGGGCCAATCAACTGCTCGACCGCGTCCAGAATTTTCGGGTGGCGCACCAGCTGTCCCGCCCAGGGAAACAACAGATAGGGCTTCAAGCGATTGGAGGCCTGGCGCCGGTCACCGACTTTCTTCTGGGGGCCGCAGCAGCGTTCTGCATCCACACGATATTGAGCGGCCTCAGCATCCGTCAGCAGGCGCTTTCCGGCGACATAACCCACGTCGCGATATTGCGCACATTCCGCCTCTGTCAGAACACTCATGGCTCAAATGCCCTTCACATCATGCAGTGGACGGCCCCAATCAACGGCCCGCGCTTTCGCCCGTTCGATATCTTCTTCGAGCATATAACCGTCTGCAACCAGCCGCTTTGATGCCGCCTCAATCGCTGCGATATAGCCAGCGTTATCGCCGTAACGCGCGGTAATGGACTGGCGTGGATCACCTGTTGCGGCCTGAACTTCTGGCGTTTCTGGGAATGGAATATAGCCGCCGGAAAATTCGTGCAGCGCGCCACCGCCAAGGCCGCGCCGGCGGACATTCCAGCCATTATATGTGCCAAGCGGTGCCTGGATCATCGGCGCACGGACACCCGCTGTCTCATTGCCGTCTGCATCAACAGCAGGCACCAGGATCGCATAGGCGCGTTCTTTCAGAACGTCTGGCGGCTCTTTCGACAGTATCCCGGCCTTTGCGTCCGGACCAAAATCCAGATGGGGCAGTTGGTTCGGCTCCTGGGGGATCGGGCTATTCGGGATCGCCGGGTATTGGCCCCACCACGTTTCGTAATCGACCAGTGTGCCATCCGCCCGCGTTGGCAAGCAGGAGGGTGCCGGTGCGGCCCCCGTCTTCGCCCAGGCGTCCATCCGGTCCAGCATGGCGCGGAACAGCATGGAGGTTTGGGCGATATTCAAATACTCAACGCCAGCGCTCATCTGTGGTGTCTGCAGGTTCGGGTCAGAGCCATGCTGGGTTGATGACCAGACATAAATCCGAACACCATCAGGAATCGGCAGGTCATTCCCCTCGGTATCCGTGTGCACAAGGCTCCCCCGACGCTGCCAATATTCCGTCGCCGTTTGGGAGTGCATCACCAGCGGGTCGGTATCTGGCCGCTTGAGAATGCTATCGGTCTCGCCGGTATTGTGATCGGTGGTTTCTGTGTAGGCGAACGGGAATGCGTCTGCTGGGCAGTAGTGATCTTCATGCTGCTGCCCGCCTGCGACGACGGCATTGGCGAAGCGGTGGTTCAACCATTTCCCGCCCGCGCCAGAAACATGGGGCATGACGCCATCGAAAACCTTACGGCCCCTGGCATCTTCATTGAACCCGCGCCACACGTAATCCCGGATGCAGCGACCAGTCTGTGACCGCCCATAGCTATAGGCATGGGTGATGCCGCCGCCGAGCGGATTGTCCTCACCCTCGTGATGCTTGAGGAAACTAGCCAAGTCACGCACGGCGACATGGCCGAGGCCCATCACCAATGGGTCCTGGCCTTCATACACAAGCTCGTAAATCCAGCCAGGCTCGAAGCCTTGCACCATGTGAATATGCTCTAAGCTTGGGGCAACGCCGTGTTCTACGCCCGTCGCATGCAATCCGCCGCCTTGGTCAATGCGCGCGAAACTCCAGGCGCTTGCAGGAACGACTTCCCGGGCGTCCATCGCGTAGCGGCGACGGGTCAGCACCGCGTGGCCCTGGTCCAGCGATACCGCAGGGTGGGAGCGCGTGGACGAGCGGCCGGACAGCGGGAAGCAAAACATGCCCGGCCCGCTGGCGATGAATTCGGTTCGTACCTTGCCAGTGATCGGCGCATCGCCATCCCGTGCTACGGGCAGGTCAAGCAGCATCCGACCCTGCCCTGGCAGCAAATCACCCTGCCACGCCGCCGCCACGAAGGTAAATCCGCGCCGGAACAGGAAGCCATTGCCCGCATGGGCGGCTGTGCTGGGTGCGTTGGACTGGGTGGCGTCACAGAAATATTGCAGCGCGCGGATATTCCCCCGGTTGCCGTAATCATAGAACAGTGAGCTATTGCCGCGGTCCATGTCCACTGGTTTCAGAATGACCAAGTCCGTCGCAAAGGTGACGTAGCCTTGTTCATCCCTAGGTGCGTACTGAATATCCACCACGCCCGCCTGCGCCGCAGCCAGCGGATCAACCCGATAATGCGCCCGGCCTTTCAGCCGTTCATAGGGTCCAACATCGCCAAAGCTCTGGCCATCGGCGAAGGGCTGGCTGACTGTTTCCAGGGTGATGTAATTGGTCATTGGGCGGGCCTTTCAAAAATACTGCCTACATGGTGGCGCCAGCATGGCCCTTCGGGCAACAGCCCGGTATTGTCGGCCCGAATGGGGTCATATGAGGAAGCGCCGATAATGCGCGTGTTCGAGCGTTTGGATAACGGCCATGATTGGGCTGAGGACGAGGCGGCGGTGATTGAAAGCGTCGCCCGGATGGCGCGTGAGGACATTGCCCCCCGAGCGGCAGAGCTTGATCGCACCAAAGCCTTTCCCTGGGACAACGTGAAAGCCATCAACGCGCTGGGCCTGAACGGCTTGTTCGTGCCGGAAGCCTATGGTGGCGCGGGCATGCGCTATTCCGTGTATATCGAATGCGCACGGTTGGTGGCTGAAGCTTGCGCCTCCACCGGTATTGTGTGGTCCACAGTGTTTCACGCGATCAAGCCGGTGATTGATTTCGGCACGGAGGCGCAAAAGCGCCGCTTCTTACCGGTGATTGCAGATGGCGGCCTTGCAGCGCTCTGCATCACAGAACCGGATGCAGGATCTGATGCGACAGGCATGCGCACGCGCTTCACACCCGATGGCGATGATATTCTGATCGAAGGCGGCAAGCGCTTTATCTCCAACGGCGATGTTGCAGATATCTTTCTGGTCTTCGGCAAATGGTCTGAGATCGATGATCCAAAAGGTGCCATTTCAGCCCTTGTGATTGAGAAAGATGCGCCCGGCCTGAACGTCGTCCGACTCGAGGACAAACTCGGCCACCGCGCGGCATCGACCGCGGAACTGGCATTCGACGGCATTCGCGTCCCCCGCACGAACCTGCTGAAAGACCCAGGCGACGGCCTGGGCATACTCTTCGCTGCACTGAATAAATCCCGGCCAAGTGTGGCTGCCCATGCTTTAGGCATCGCGCGGGCGGCGTTTCAGGCGGGCGTTGATTACATCAATGACCGCAAGCAATCAGGCAGGCGCATCGTTGAATTCCAAGGCATTCAGTTCATGCTGGCGGATATCGCAACGGATTTGGCGATGTGCGAACGCTGGCTCTCCCACGTCGCCCAGATGATTGACGATGGCGAAGATGATGTTGGCATTGAAGCCAGCATGCTGAAAATGCGAGCGTCTGATCTGGCGATGAAAGCTGCGGACATGGCCGTGCAGCTGCATGGCGGGTATGGCTATGTCGCGGATTATCCGGTCGAACGCCTGTTCCGTGACGCCAAGATCACCCAGATTTGGGAAGGCACAAACCAAGTGCACCGGCAATTGATTGGCCGCAGTTTTGCTCGACGCTGAGCCACCTTCCCCAGCCCGACCATCGCCGCCGCCTGCGCTGGTCGTTGGCCATCGCACTGCTGTGTGGATGAGCGGCGACGGCGAAATTGCGCGGCTGTCCTTGAAGGACGCCGCCGCCCGCGCCCGCGCCGAGGCACCCGTAGTGGTGCATATGCAGAACGCGGCACGGCGGCTGGGCGGTATGCCGTTCAAGGCGTTTGACCTGCTATCCCTCTACGCGTTCGTCCGCCCGGCGCGCTTCTGCCTGCCAACGCCAAAGGGTGTCGAAGCCGCACTTGGGCTGGCAGAGCCCAAATCCATGGAGGATTCCGCTGGAGCACTCCTTGAAGCCGCACGGCTGTTGCTGGCTGAACTTGCCGCTGCCAAGCCGGACGCAGATGTCGCTGACCTTGCCTGGATCATGGCGGATGCCGGATGGGCCTGGGGCCCCGTCGTTGCCCGGGCGACGGCGGCTTCTGGTGCCACGGGTGCCAGCGCCTCAGGCCGAGGCTTCGAGGTTTGGCGGCGCTTGCCGGTATGGCGGGAGGACGCCCCTGATGGCGAGCCAAGCCAGCAGCCCGTACCCATCGAAGAAGCGCGCCGCCGCCTGACCGAAATGCTGGGCGATGATGCAGAACCACGCCCGCAGCAAGCAGACTATGCCAGCGCCTGCTCCGCCGCCTTCCAGCCGCGCGAGACTGACGAAGCCCCAGATCTGGTTCTGGCAGAGGCTGGCACCGGCGTTGGCAAAACACTTGGATACCTAGCCCCCGCAAGCCTGTGGGCGGAGAAGAACGGCGCACCTGTATGGATTGCCACCTATACGCGCAACCTTCAGCGCCAGATTGATGATGAACTGGACAGGCTCTATCCCCTGGCCGCCGATAAGCAGGCCCATGTGGTCGTCCGCAAGGGCCGTGAAAACTATCTGTGCCTGTTGAATTTTGAAGAAGCAGCGCGCGGCGGCAGGGGGCGGCCAGAAGATGCCATAGCGCTTGGCCTGATGGCGCGCTGGGCCATGGCGACACGGGACGGCGATCTTGTTGGCGGCGATATGCCGGGCTGGCTGGTGGACCTCATCGGCCCGCGCTATGCGCTGGGCTTGGCAGACCGGCGGGGTGAATGCGTCTATGCCGCTTGCGCGCACTATCAGAAATGCTTCATCGAACGCAGCGTGCGCCGCGCCCGGCGCGCCCGCATTGTTGTCGCCAATCACGCTCTGGTTATGGCGCAAGCGGCCATGGGCGGCCTGGATGATGCCCATACGCCAACGCGCTACGTGTTCGACGAAGGCCATCACGTTTTCGATGCCGCCGATTCCGCATTCTCCGCAGCCCTGACAGGCTTGGAAACCCGCGAATTCCGGCGCTGGCTGGTGGGTGCTGAAGCCCGTGCTGGCCGGGCTCGTGGCCTAAAAGCCCGTGCTGGAGAACTGCTGCCCACCGATCCGCCCAAGGCCGTGGAAAAGGGACAAGCCGCCCTCGACGCAGCGCTTAAGGGCGCATCTGCCTTACCAGGCGACGGATGGCTGCAACGCATATTGGAGGGCGGCCCGGCAGGTGCAGTCGAGCACTTCCTGGCGGCTGTATTCGCCCAGGTGCAGGCACGCGTTTCAGATAAATCATCGCCCTACACGCTTGAATGCGAGGCCCGCCCGGCCCTGGATGACGTTGTGGCCGCCGCGCGCAAGCTTGAGACTGCCATCGAAGGCATGGTCGAGCCGATGAAGACTCTGCGCACAGTCATTCTCGCGCGCTTGGAAGACGAAGTAGACAGCCTGGAAACCCAAACCCGCCAGCGCATCGAAGGCATTGCCCGCACACTGCTGCGCCGCAGCGCACAGCTCACCGCATGGCGCGATATGCTGACAAGCCTGCAGGAAGCCGCCCTGGAAGACTTCGTTGATTGGCTGCAGTTGGATAAGATGGACGGCCAAGTCCGCGACATTGGCATGCACCGCCACTGGGTCGATCCATCAAAACCGTTCGCCCATGCCGTGCTGGAATCCGCCCACGGCGCCGTTGTGACCTCTGCCACTTTGACGGACCGGACGGAGGATGTGGAGCAGAACTGGCTGGCAGCTGAAGCCCGCACCGGCGCATCGCACCTGCTCCAAAAAGCGCTGCGCGCGCGTGTCGCCAGTCCCTATGACTACGGTCGCCAAACCAAAGTGTTTGTGGTCACGGACGTCAACCGCAATCGCCCAGAGGACGTTGCGGCGGCCTATAAGTCGCTATTCATGGCCTCCAACGGCGGGGCGCTTGGGCTATTCACAGCCATCAACCGCATGCGCGACGCCCATGGTCGCATTGCCGAAGCGCTGGAGGAAGCGCGGATTCCGCTCTACGCCCAGCACATCGACCGCATGGCACTGGCAGACCTCGTTGAGATTTTCCGGGCGGAGGAAAACGCCTGCCTACTCGGCACGGACGCTGCACGTGACGGCGTTGATGTGCCCGGCAAATCACTCCGCCTGATCGTATTCGACCGCGCGCCCTGGCCACGCCCAGATATCCTGCACAAAGCCCGGCGGGCGCATTTCGGCGGACGGGAATATGATGACCGCATTGTCCGCCTGCGCCTCGCCCAAGCCTTCGGACGGCTGATTCGGCGCCAGGATGATCGTGGCGTATTCGTGATTCTGGATAGCCGCACGCCAAGCCGCTTGTTCACAGCCTTCCCCGACGGCGCAGAACCCGAACGGGTTGGCCTGAGCGAAGCCATTGCTGGTGTCACAGACTTCTTCAACACAAAAGGATAACGCAATGCGCCGCTACCGCTTTCTAACCGGCACCGATGACCGCAGTTTTTGTGATCGCATTACAGAAGCGCTGAATGATGGCTGGGATTTGCATGGCGCCCCCTCCCTCACCTTTGACCCGACCAAAGGCCGCGTGATCTGCGGCCAAGCGATCATTCGGGAAGAGCCGGACGCTGCTGATTCCGATACAAACTAACTTTGCTCCCAGCCCCACCAATCGCGAATTGATTGGCCCATGATCAGCGCCAGGTCTGCCTTTGCGAGAAACGGTAATTCCGCCGTAAACATCTCCACGCACTGCTGCCAGGAACACGGCATCTTGGTGATGTCCGTTCCCCAGAACATGCGGGCGGGGCCAAACGCCTGATATATCTGCTCAAGATATGTATGCATCGCAGGAAATGGATATGGCTCGCTTGAATACCCGGGCGCGCCCGTTGCTTTCACGGCAATGTTGGGATGCTTGGCCAAGGCCAGCAATTGGGGAATATGCGTCATGGACGCGGCATCTTTCAGCGTCGTGGTGCCACCACGGCCGCCAAGATGGTCGATGGTGATCTTGAGGCCCGGATGCCGCTCTGCGATTTGGCCGAATTGCGCCAGAGAATCTGTGCAGAGCGCTGCAATCGGTACGCCCGCCTGCTCTGCCTCCTCAAACAGCCAGTCGAAGCGGCCTTCGTGCAGGTGTTGCCGTTCAGGTTCATCCATGAAGGTGTAGCGCAGTCCTAACATGCCCGGTTGATCCCGCCATGCGGCGATCTTGCCCCGTGAGGCTGGGTCGTCCAAGGGCAGTGATCCCATGATCGCGAACCGGCCCGGATAGTCCTTTACCGCTTTAAAGGCCATCGCGTTTGACCCAGGGTCCCAGCCAGGGGGATGGATAACGGCACCGTGGACGCCGGCTGCATCCATCATTGCAACCGCTTCCTCCGTATCAAATGAAGAAACCTGGCGATGCGAGAGATTACTCGGCAGGCCAGAACCCCAAAGATGAATTTGTGCGTCGATGATTTGCATGAACGATCAATCCCATATGTGCATCGCCATTCCGCCCGGAAATCGGCTGGCAAGCAAGGGGGCGTTGTGTTGCGACCGATCCCGGTCTACGCCTGAAATCAAATACAGACCGTAATGAAAGCAAGTCTCATGGCTGATCTTCTAAAAATGGACCCCGCCCGCATCGCCCGTCTTCGCGACCCAGCACGGCTGAAGCAGATCGATCCAGCAACTATTCTGGACCATGTGCAGCCACTGGCAGACGGCCCGATCCTGGATGTAGGCGCAGGCGTCGGTTTTGTTAGCCTGCCGTTTGCGCGACTGCTTCCAGGCCGCGATATCATCGCCTGCGATATTCAAGCGGGCATGATTGAATTGCTAACGGATGATGGCGCAGCCGAAGGGCTAACGAACCTAAAGCCCACGCTTATGCCTGGCCCGTCAAGCTTACCGGTGCCAGATGCATGTGCTGCAATGCTGGTCATGCTGCAGGTGCATCACGAGTTAGATGACGCTATCAGCCTGCTCCGCGAATGCCACCGCGTTCTTCAGCCAGGAGCGCCGCTTGTCATCGTTGATTGGGTTGCAGGGGATATTCCGAGCATGGCCAGCGGTGGTCGCCGTGTCGCTGCAGAAAACATACGACAACAGGTCGCGGAAACCGGATTTAAGGACGTTACTGATCATCCCGTCTATACCGTCCATTCAATGACGGTGGGGATTGCCTAACAGCTAGGCCATCAGCTTCAAGCGGATTTCCATAAAGCGTGTGAAGCCTTTGGTGAGGGTCCGGTTGATTCTGCCCCGTGGTTCAAACCCAACAGCCTTCAGCACCATCGCCATCGCACGTTCAACGTGCTGCGGGCGGTATAAGCGCATCGCGCGCTGCAGGTATTCCTTGGCGCAACGCTTCCTGTCATAGGGCGCTTCGTCATCATTGGCGGCGTAGAACGCATAGGCCAACTCGTCGTCTTCACTCTCCGCAATACGGCTAACGGCGATGCGCAGGCGGCGCAGGCGGCTGGGTTGCTCGACCTCAAGATACCGTTTCAGCGCCTTATAAAACATCGCGTAATGGCGCCATTCATCGGTCGCGATGCGGCGACACACTTCGCGCAAAACCGGTTCTTCGGAGGCCTCAGCAATTGCGGTGTAGTAGGAGCTCGTGCCGACTTCGACCATGCATCGGGCAATTAGCTCGCCAGAGCGGGAGCCACGCACGCTTTGGTCGCTCTCAACTTCAATGCTGTAGCCGTCGCGAAACCGCTGGAAGCGTGCGTCATAATCAAACGCTGCATCTGCCATCTTCGCCCACCGGCCAAGTACGGCACCATGCTGCACTTCCTCAACCGCCCAGTCCCGGGCGAGCTTCTGCATCGTCAGGTCATCGTGGAAAACATTGCAAAGATAGCTGGCGTAGTCGTCCGCATTGGATTCAACCAACGCTGCCGCTTTCACGATCTTTACAAGCTCTTTGTCGACAAGGTCCGCACGGAAATTATCCCACGGAATGTCATCGACAGACCAATGGGTCGACACGATGCTTCTCCCTCGCAGATCATCCAAACCACATAACATACGCGCCAGGGCGCACTGCTATGTGACAACAATTACCGCTGTAGATAGTTGCGATCAAGTCTGATCTCAAGGACGCAATTGTGATCATTTCGCGGCAGACGCGCCCCATAAACACCGCGGCCAGCGCAGCCAAAGCCGCGCTAAGCCTTACTGTTTGAGGTGTAGAAGCAAATCGGCCTGATGGCCGATAGGCACCCGTCAGTGCATTGCGCTGCGACGCACTGCGGCGATCTGGCCAAGCGCGACATCGACGCGACGTTCAGCGTCTGCACGCGCCCCGTCATCACCAGCATCCGCCAAAGCGTCCTGGGCCGTCTGCAGATCCTTCTCTGCACGCCCGACATCAATGTCGGAGACGCGCACAGCAGATTCCGCCAGCACGGTGCAGCGCTCGCTTGTGACTTCGGCGAAACCGCCAGCCACAAAAATACGATCGCTGACCTCGCGGCCCTCGTATATCTCAATCACCCCCGGACGAACCGAGGCAATCAACGGAGCGTGGCCGGGCAGAACGCCGAAATCGCCTTCACCGCCGGGCACGACAACCATGTCGACCGGCAATGAAACAACGAGGCGTTCTGGCGAAACCAGCTCAAAAGCGACTTTATTGTCCGCCATATCTCCCAATCCTAACAGGCTCTGGGCCTAACAGGCTGCGTACGCGTTCTTATGCCGCTTCAGCTGCCATTTTCTGCGCTTTCTCGATGGCTTCCTCAATTGGGCCGACCATGTAGAAAGCTGCCTCCGGGAGGTCATCGTAGTCACCATCACAGATGCCTTTAAAGCCCTTGATGGTATCTTCGATGTTAACAAATTTGCCAGGGCTGCCCGTGAACACCTCGGCGACGTGGAACGGCTGGCTCAAGAAGCGCTGAAGTTTACGCGCGCGAGCAACCGTCAGTTTGTCTTCTTCGGACAGCTCATCCATGCCCAAAATCGCGATAATATCCTGCAGCGCTTTATACTGCTGGAGCGTTTCCTGCACCGCACGGGCGGTGTTGTAGTGCTCGTCGCCAATAACGCGTGGGTCCATAATACGCGACGTGGAATCGAGCGGATCAACCGCAGGATAAATGCCCAATTCAGCAATTGAACGGTTCAGAACCGTCGTGGCGTCCAAGTGGGCGAAGGTGGTAGCAGGTGCCGGATCGGTCAAATCATCCGCTGGCACGTATACGGCCTGGACTGACGTAATCGAGCCCTTGTTCGTGGACGTAATCCGCTCTTGCAGAGCACCCATATCCGTACCAAGCGTCGGCTGATAGCCAACCGCGGATGGGATACGACCCAAAAGCGCGGACACTTCGGAACCGGCCTGAGTGAAGCGGAAAATGTTATCGACGAAGAGCAGAACGTCCTGGCCTTCTTCGTCACGGAAATATTCAGCCTGGGTCAAACCAGAAAGCGCCACACGTGCACGCGCACCCGGCGGCTCATTCATCTGACCATAAACGAGAGCCGCTTTAGACTCGCCGCCTTCAAGGTCGATAACGCCAGACTCAATCATCTCGTGATAGAGATCGTTGCCTTCACGCGTCCGCTCGCCAACACCAGCGAACACGGAATAACCGCCGTGTCCCTTAGCAATGTTGTTGATGAGCTCCATGATAAGCACGGTCTTGCCAACGCCAGCGCCGCCGAACAGGCCAATCTTACCGCCCTTCGCGTAAGGTGTCAGCAGATCAACAACCTTAATGCCGGTAACAAGCTGATCCGCTTCCGTCGACTGATCGACGAATGCAGGTGCTGCACGATGGATTGGCGAGCGCTTCACCATGTCGATTGGGCCGCGTTCGTCAATCGGATCGCCGATAACATTCATGATGCGGCCAAGCGTACCTGGACCAACGGGAACCGTAATCGGCTCACCGGTGTGCTCAGCTTCCGCGCCGCGCACGAGACCTTCCGTCGCGTCCATCGCGATGGTGCGGACTGTGCTTTCGCCAAGATGCTGGGCAACTTCCAACACCAGAAGGCTGCCGTCTTCACGTTTAATATGCAGCGCGTCCAGAATCGGCGGGATGTCGCCATCAAACTGAACGTCAACAACTGCGCCCGTAATCTGCGTGATACGGCCAACGGCATTATTCGCCATGGTGTCAGCTCCTCGTCAAAGAAATAGGTTAGGCCGCTAAAGGGCCTCAGCGCCAGAGATGATTTCGATAAGCTCTTTCGTAATCATCGCCTGTCGCGTGCGGTTATAGGTTAACGTCAGGCTATTAATCATTTCACCTGCGTTGCGAGTGGCATTGTCCATGGCAGTCATACGGCTGCCATGTTCGGAGGCTGCGTTTTCAAGCAGCGCTTTGAATAACTGCACCGAGACATTGCGCGGCAGCAGTTCTTCTAGAATGGATTCTTCGGTCGGCTCGTATTCGTAGACTGCACCGCCAAGATCAACTTCTTCTTCGCCTTCAGCCAATGCCGGCGCTTCTGCCGGGATAAGCTGCTGCGCCGTCACCACATTCGCGATGGCGGATTTGAATTGGGCGTAGATTAGGGTGCAAACGTCAAATTCGCCATCCGCAAACATCGTGCGCAATACGTCGGCAACACCATCGGCTTCCTCATAAGAAACCGACCGGCGGCCAAGGCCATCAACATGGTGAACAATGCTATCGCCGAATTCACGGCGCATCTGGTCACGACCTTTACGGCCGACTGTCAGCAGCTTTACGGTCTTGCCTTCGCTTGTCAGCTCTTGGGCCAAAAGGCGCGCGCGGCGAACGATATTGCCGTTGAAGCCACCACATAGGCCACGATCAGCCGTAGCAACCACAATCAAATGCGTCTGATCGGAACCGGTGCCGGCAATCAATGCTGGCGCACCGGGCGAACCCTCAACGCTGGCACCGAGGGACGCAAGCATCCGTTCCATGCGCTGCGCATAGGGGCGCGCGGCCTCAGCCTGCTCCTGGGCGCGACGCAATTTCGCCGCGGCAACCATCTTCATTGCCGAGGTGATTTTACGCGTCGCCTGAACACTGGCGATGCTACCGCGGAGCTCCTGCAAACTGGCCATGGGCGTCGCTTCCCGTTTCTCTCGTTACTACTGCTTTGACGCCGAAGATCAGGCGAAGTTCTTCGCGAAATCAACGAGGAAGGATTTAATCGCTTCCTCTGAGGACTCGCTGAGATTGCCTGTCTTGTTGATGTCCGCCATCGCATCCGCAACCCGGTCACGGGCGGCAGAAAGCATGGCTTCTTCAAAGCGTACGATGTCCCGAACTGGGATCGTATCCAGATGACCGTTAACACCGGCGTAGATGGACATGACCTGTTCAGCAACGGAAAGCGGGGAATATTGGCCCTGCTTCAGAATTTCCGTCAGGCGCGCACCACGGGCCAGCAAGCGCTGGGTGGCGGCATCAAGATCAGACGCGAACTGGCTAAATGCTTCCATTTCGCGGAACTGCGCGAGCTCCAACTTAATCGAGCCAGCAACTTTCTTCATGGCCTTGGTCTGCGCGGCAGAACCAACACGGCTAACCGACAGACCAACGTTAATGGCCGGACGCACGCCTTTGAAGAACAGGTTCGTTTCCAAGAAGATCTGACCATCCGTGATCGAAATCACGTTGGTTGGAATGAATGCCGACACGTCATTGCCTTGGGTTTCAATGATCGGCAGCGCCGTCAAAGAACCACTGCCATTCGCTTCGCTCATCTTCGCAGCGCGCTCAAGCAAGCGGCTATGGAGATAGAAGACATCGCCTGGATACGCTTCACGACCAGGTGGGCGGCGCAGCAGCAAGGACATCTGGCGATAAGCGGTCGCCTGCTTGGAGAGATCATCATAGATGATCAGAGCATGCATGCCATTGTCACGGAACCATTCGCCCATGGCGCAGCCAGCGTAAGGTGCCAGGAACTGCATTGGCGCAGGCTCGGAAGCCGTTGCGGCGACGACGATGGTGTATTCCATCGCGCCATATTCTTCCAAGGTCTTTACGACCTGGGCAACGTTAGAGCGCTTCTGGCCGACAGCGACGTAGATGCAATAGAGCTTTTTGCTCTCATCATCGCCAGCATTAGCCTGCTTCTGATTGATGATCGCGTCGATAGCGACAGCGGTCTTACCGGTCTGGCGGTCACCAATGATCAGCTCACGCTGGCCACGGCCAACAGGGACAAGCGCGTCAAGTGCTTTAAGGCCAGTCTGCATCGGCTCGTGAACCGATTGACGTGGGATAATGCCAGGCGCTTTGACTTCAGCCAGGCTCCGCTCGTCACCTTCAATCGGGCCTTTGCCGTCAATCGGGTTGCCGAGACCATCAACAACGCGACCGAGCAGGCCTTTGCCTACGGGCACGTCAACGATTTCACCGGTCCGCTTGACCGTATCGCCTTCAGAGATGTTGCGGTCATCACCGAAAATAACGACACCGACATTATCGGTTTCGAGGTTCAGAGCCATGCCCTTCGAACCGTCGGCGAACTCGACCATTTCACCGGCCTGCACTTCATCAAGGCCGAAGACGCGCGCAACGCCGTCACCGACTGAAATGACCTGACCGACTTCAGCTACATCAGCTTCAGTTCCGAAGTTTGCAATCTCATTCTTCAGGATTGCAGAAATCTCGGCTGCCCGAATTTCCATCAACCAGCTCCCTTCATGGCGAGTTCAAGGCGCTGCAGCTTGGAGCTGAGCGAGTTGTCATACATTCTGGACCCAAGGCGAACGACTAGCCCGCCCAACAGGTCCGGATTTACTTTGGTTTCGACCCGCGCTTGCGCGCCGACAGTCTTCTTAATTGCGTCTGTAATCTTGGCCAGAGCGCCATCGTCCAACGGCCGTGCCGTAGTGACTTCCGCCGTAACCTCGCCGCGCTTTTCAGCCAGCAGGTCGAGGAAAGCGCTGATCATTTGATCCAGCACAAACAAACGACGATTGCGCGCCAATACCAGCACGAAATTCTTGGTCAGGCCATGCATGCCAGCCTTATCGGCGATAGCGGACATGGCGTTCTGCTGTTCGGAACGGGATGTGACGGGGCTGCGCACCATACGGCGCAGATCGTCGCTTTCAGCCAACGCAGCATTCAGCCCACGGAGATCATCCGCGACCTGATCAAGCGCTTTCTGCTCGTCCGCAAGCTCATATAAAGCCGAGGCATAACGCCCGGCGAGCCCGATTATGGATCCAGATTGGGAGGCCACCCTTAACCCTCATCTATGGTTGGCGAACACGCCGCCTCGACATGACGAATGCGCGCTCAAAGCGGCGGGCCGGAGCCTTCCGCGTCAACCGCGCTTCAAATACGCCCCCGCACGTCCGTCTTAGAACCCACAGTCGAGACGGCAGTTTGGCTATCACAGGGTATGGGGGCACGCAAGCGTTCTAGGCAAAACCTGGGGTGTCCATACTGACGCAGGACGCGCCGAAGCGCCTGAATTTCCGCTTGGCCAGGGTCTGGGTTTCAGACTTGCAGCAAATTGCCGCAAGTCTCAGAGGAAGCTGTAGGGATCAACATCCACATGCAGCCGCACCCCGCCTTTGATCTCCAGCGGGTCTAGCCATTCCTTGAGATACGCTTGCATCTGCGTCTCCCTCTGCCCCTGGACCAATAGGCGAAAGCGCCAACGACCACGCAGTTGTGCAAGCGGTGCGGGTGCCGGGCCGAGGACACGCACCCCTTCCCAACGGGGAGCGGCACGGGCTGTGACACGGGCTGTGCGCTCTGTCGCCGCAAAGTCCTTACCGGTGATGATAATAGCGGCGAGTCGGCCATGGGGCGGCATCCCAGCCATTTGTCGGGCCGCGGATTCGGCAGCGACAAATGCGTCCCGATCTGACGCTGCTATCGCCTGCATCACGGGATGCTCAGGCTGGTGGGTTTGGATCAATGCCCGCCCCGGCGATTCGGCCCGGCCTGCCCGGCCCGCAGCTTGGGTGAGCAGTTGATACGTGCGTTCAGCAGCGCGCAAATCCCCGCCGCCAAGGCCCAAGTCCCCGTCCACAATGCCAACGACCGTCAATTCCGGGAAATGGTGGCCCTTGGCCAGAACTTGGGTGCCGATAGCAATATCGATCTCCCCCGCCGCCATGCGCTGCGTGAAGTCCCGGATTGCCTGAGGGATGGCCAGCGTGTCGGAGGATGCGACTTCCACCCGGGCATCAGGCCATCTGGCCATTGCTTCTTCCGCCACCCGCTCAACCCCGGGGCCAGAAGGCGCGAACCGGTCTTCCGCGTCACAGGCGGGACAATTGGTTGGCGGACGGGCGGAATAACCGCAATGATGACAGATCAGGCGGCCATGCAGGCGATGCTCCACCAGCCATGCTGTGCAGTGGGGGCATTCCAACCGCTCGCCGCAGGCGCGGCAGAGGGTCAGCGGCGCATATCCCCGGCGGTTCAGGAAGAGCAGGCTTTGCTTCTGGTTTACCAGCGCATCCTCAATTGCATCGACGAGAGGCGCAGATAACCATCTGCCGCGCTCGGGCGGCTGACTGCGAAGATCAATGAGGCTGATATCAGGTTTCTCCGCCCCCCCATGGCGGTGCGGTAATGCAAGGCGCGCGTAGCGGCCTCTGTCCACGTTCGCTAGCGTTTCCAGGCTGGGCGTGGCCGACGCCAGGACAACCGCGGCCTGCTCTAGTTGCCCGCGCACGACCGCCATATCCCGGGCGTGGTAGCGCACGCCGTCCTCCTGCTTGAAGGCGCCATCATGCTCTTCATCCACGATGATGAGGCCGAGCCGTGGGAACGGCAGATAGAGCGCAGACCGCGCACCGACGACAACACCCGCCTCCCCTGTCCCGATAGCCCGCCACGCGCGACGGCGCTCAACGGCGGACAATTCGGAATGCCATACGAGCGGGCGGGCACCGAAGCGGTCCTGAAACCGGTCAAGCCACTGGTCCGTCAGCGCGATTTCGGGCAGCAGGCAGAGCGCCTGGCGGCCAGCCGCCAGGGCCGCCGCTATCGCCTCCATATACACAACCGTTTTGCCGGACCCGGTGACGCCGTCCAGCAACGTGACAGAAAATGCCGCTGCGCGCGTCGCCGCCTCCAGCGCCAGAACGGCCTCCGCCTGGGCTACACCAAGGGATGGCTTGCGGCCCTCAGGGTCCAGCACCGGCATCGGCGCATCCCCGACAATCGTGACGGCCTCAAGCAGTCCTGCCGCCGCCATGCCTTTCACAACCGCTGGGCTGACATTCGCGACCCGTGCCGCCTCCATCGCTGGGAGTGCGGGCGTATCCTGCAGTTCAGCAAGCGCACGACGCCGGGCCGCCGTCATCCGGGCTTCCGGGTTCGGGCCTGTCAGCGGCGAACGATAAACTGTGCGTTTCGGCGGTGGTGCCAGGGCTGCGCGCGGTAGGGCCATGCGGAGAACGGCACCTGGCGGCGACAAAACATAGCGCGCGGTCCAATCAATGAATTGCCGCAGGGCGGGCGGCAGCAGCGGCGCATCCAGCCGTTGCCCAACGACCTTTAATTTGGACCGGGGAAAGGAGAGCGGCTTATCGGTTGGGTCTTGGTCCCAGACGACGCCCGTAACGGTTCGTCCGCCCAGTGGTGTCTCGACCAATGCGCCTGTGGGCATCTCCACCGGTACCAGATAGGAGAGCGGACCGGCGAGCGGCGCGGTCGTTAATACAGGGCGCACGGCGAATCCATCCGATTCGTCATCGAACAAGTCTGTCAGAGCGCTGGCCTCAGGTTTCGCCATCGGGTATGGATACCGTGAAAAACACGCCCGGCGGAATGCCGCCGGATCGCATTGCTGCAAATATTCAACGGGAAAGTGGTCAGAATGAAGTTTTTTGTCGATACCGCAGACGTAGACGATATCCGCGACCTCGCCGCAACTGGTCTCCTGGATGGCGTGACCACGAACCCATCCCTGATCGCTAAGTCAGGCCGCAATATCCTTGAAGTTATCGAGGAAATCTGCGGGCTGGTGGATGGCCCCGTGAGCGCGGAAGTCGCCGCAACAGATTTCGACACGATGCTGAAGGAAGGCCGCAAGCTGGCCAAGATCGCAGACAATGTGACGGTCAAAGTGCCGCTGACAATGGACGGCCTGAAAACCTGCCATGCGCTGTCCAGCGAAGGCACCATGGTCAATGTCACGCTCTGCTTCTCTGCCAATCAGGCGATTCTTGCAGCGAAGGCGGGCGCATCCTTCGTGTCGCCATTCATTGGGCGCCTGGATGATATTGGCGAAGACGGCATGATGCTGATCGAAGACATCGTGATGATCTATGAGAATTATCCAGACCTGGAAACGGAAGTTCTGGCCGCCTCCATCCGGCATCCGCAGCATTTGCTGGCCGCCGCCAAGGCAGGTGCCCATGTGGCGACGATCCCACCGAATGTGATCCGCCAGCTTTACTCCCACCCGCTGACGGACAAAGGCCTGGCGGCCTTCCTTAGCGATTGGGAAAAAACCGGCCAGTCGATTCTCTAAGATGAGCGACGCCGACGACGCCATTCTTGACCTGGATGCGGATACAGTTGCGGCTTGGCTGCGCGCCAATCCTGAATTTCTGCAAGACCATCCAGAACTGCTGGACAGCCTAACCCCGCCGGATCGTGGCGGCGGCGTGGTCGTTGATATGCAGCGCTTCATGGTAGAGCGGCACCGGGATGAGTTGAAGGCGCTTCGCGGCACGACTCAGGACCTGCTGGCCGTGGCCCGCGCCAACCAATCAAGCCAGGCCTCGATCATGGAAGCCACGCTGCTCGCCATTCGGGCGACCAGCTTTGAAGCGTTGATCGACTGCGTGACCGAGCAATATCCGCAAATCTTGCGTATGGAAGCCGTAACGTTCTGTGTTGAAGGCAGCCCAAGCGATGGCATGTCTATGCCGCCCGGCGTTCAAGCGCTGAGCGCTGGCGATATCGACGGATACCTCTGCGGTGCAGATCGGCGGTCCCGCTTTATCTCCGACATGGAACCGGACCCAACGCTGTTTGGCCCCGCTGCTGGGGTCGTTCGCTCCGCCGCGCTGGTCCGCCTGGACATCGCGCCGGAAGCCCCCAAAGCAATGCTGGCCTTTGGTGCCCGGGAGCCGGGTTCCTTTGATCTTGAGCAAGCGGACGACCTGCTGGCGTTTCTAGGCTCCGCGCTCGGCGGCACCGTCGCTGCATGGCTGGATTTGCATGGGCATGAGCACTGAACGTGCAAGCCCCCAAGGTCTAGAACCCTCGCCCCCCACAGGGGGGAGAGGGCAGGGTGAGGGGGGAAACTTGCAGAACGCACTGGCTCTACCCGCACCGCAACACCATCTCATCCCCACGAACGCCCCCCTCTCCCTGATCCCTCTCCCCCCAACTGGGGGGCGAGGAGACCCTCACGAGCGTCGCCTATTGCCGAATGGCCTCAGTAGATGACTGACGCCCCCTTCGCCCAACTCCCCATCGCGCCTGACTTGGCGACTGCGCTCAATGATTGGCATGCGTGGCTTACGGGCGCACGGCGCGCTGCAGCGAATACGGAACGCGCCTACACCAAAGACATCGCAGATTTTCTGACGTTCCTGGCGGACCACCTGGGCGCACCGCCAGACCTCCCCGCGATCCAGGCCCTCCACGCCCGCGACTATCGGGCATGGCTGGCACGGCGCGCTGCCGGCCATGTATCCGCCGCCAGTCGGGCGCGGGGGCTGGCGGCAATTCGGGGGTTGCTCCGATATTTTGCGCGGCAGGGCTATGTTGCAGAAACTGCCGTCACTGCCGTTCGTGCGCCCAAGCAACCGCGCCGCCAGCCACGCCCGATCAGCGAATCGGCCGCGCGGGATGTGCTAGAAATGGCCTCAGAACCGGCCCATGCAGGTGCCGCACCCTGGGTAGGGCTTCGCGACCACGCACTGTTTTTATTGCTGTATGCCGCTGGCCTCCGCATTAGTGAAGCGATGGCGCTGACACGGGGGCAGGCCCCTGTTGGCGAGACGTTGAGTGTTACTGGCAAAGGCGGCAAGGAGCGCATTGCACCAATTCTGCCCGCCGCCCGCCGCGCCATAGACGCGTATCTGGAACAATGCCCCTACACCGGAGATGCCACTGATGCGCTATTCCTAGGGGCCCGTGGCGGGCCGTTAGCGGATGGCATTGCGCGCAAACGCATGCGCGAGATCAGGCGCGCACTTGGGTTGCCGGAGAGTGCGACGCCCCATGCCCTCCGCCACAGTTTCGCAACGCACCTGATGGCAGCGGGCGGCGACCTGCGCACCATTCAGGAATTGCTTGGCCACGCGGATCTATCGACGACACAGCGCTATACCGGCGTGGATCAGGCGCGACTGCTGGCAGCCTATAAAGCGGCGCACCCCCGCGCCTGAAGTTCAGCCGTTATAGAACCGACGGCCCTGGTCTCGCATCCAGAGACGGACCAGCAAGCGTTTGTTTTGCGCATCTGGCCAATCCTCAAACCCTGTGCGGCGATGGCCGATTTTGCGGTTGTTCAGAATCTGTATTTGCCCCGGTTGAAACTGGAATGACACATCCATGCCCGGCGCGTTCATCGCATCTTCCAAAGCGTCGAGCGCTGCGGTACCCGCATCATCCAATGGCTCGTTAGCAAGCACCTGGCCATTGATGACCTGGAACTTTGAAAGCCGGGCCAGAACATCATCGCCATCGGCTTCGAAAAGCGCGTGGTGAGTGGTCATCACGTCATCCGGGGCGTGTTCACGCTGGCGATCAAAATAGAAAGGCTCATACAAACGCTGCAGCAGCTCCGGCTGGGCCTCACGGAGCACATTATGCGCCGCCTTGAATGACACGATGTGGGACATGCCGCCTGACATGGCCCCCCGGATACACAACAGGGCGACATAATTGGGTGGGCAAAGATTATAGCTATTATCCGTATGGAAGTTCTGCTCGGCATTGGTTTTGTCTGGCCGCACACCATTGCCGGGCGGGCGGCCAGTATCCGTCACATCATAGATGAGATCGCCTTGGTAATTTTGCGCGACAGGCCGTTCGACCATGGAACAGAGGAGCCAATGGGCTGCACGAGCGCCCCCCTCACCAATCTCTTCCAGTGGCAATCGGTCAATCAAGGCAAAGCGGATACCGGATGTGAGGGTCTCTTTCACTTCGGCCATAAATGCGGTCGTCGCTGGCAGGTCAAAATGGGCGGGCTTTAGGGCAGGCAGCGGTACGGGCGACGCCGCCAATTTTCTGCACATAGCAATGATTTCATCCAGTGCCGCTGCGGGCAATTGAAAGCGCCCGGCATTGGCGCCCAAGTCTGCGCCACGCCATGCAGATGCATCCTGAAATTCCATATCGAGCATCACATATCCGTCCTCACATTCTGCACCACTCCCTCTATACTGGTTCCGCAACACACTTGGGAGAGCGGCAATGCTGGAACGCGATAGCGGATTTGGGCGCATCTATGGCGATAAGGCCCGGATCGGCCTGATCGTGCCTGGTCCGAACACTGTCGCAGAGACGGAGTTCTGGCAGATGGCACCGCGCGGCGTGACCATCCACACCGCCCGCCTACCGTTCGATCATTATGCCGATGATCCGCTGGGGGAGATGGAGGCCTACGTCCCATCCGCCGCGATTAGCTTGAAGGCGGCAGGGGTTGATCTGGTGGTGTTTTCCTGCGGTGCATCCTCCGCCCGCGAGGAAACTGGCGTGGATGACGATTCGCCCATGGACCAAATTCGGGACATCACAGACGCGCCCGTGGTCGACGCCAGCGGCGCGCTCGCCCGCGAACTTCGGCACCTTTGCCTGGACCGCATCGGCCTGATCACACCCTACCCGGCGGATGTCCACCAGGAGGAGAAAGAGTTTCTGGAACGGAGCGGGTTCACCGTATCCCAAGAAGCCCGCTGCATTCTGGATGCCGACCAGGAAAAGATGATCGGCATGCGCCGCGTGCCACCTGATATGTTGATTGAGGCAGCCCTCCCCATGGCCCCAGATGTCAACGGCTACGCGCTAGGATGCACTGACATGCCGACCATGGCTGCGATCATGGAAATTGAAACCCGCACCGGCAAACCCACCCTCTCCATGACCCTTGCCATGTGGCGCGAAGCCTGCCGGGTGTTGGACCTGAACTAGAGCAGATTCCCATCATTCTGGTTCATAGCCTGCAGCTGTGAAGTAGCTCCTGCAGTCGTTTGGCGTGAGGTCGTCGATGGCGTCTCGGATGGCGTCCCAGAGATCTGGGAGATTACGGGCGGCGGCTTTTCTGA
>CALLKY010000050.1 GCA_938083135.1 uncultured Alphaproteobacteria bacterium
TCAGAAAAGCCGCCGCCCGTAATCTCCCAGATCTCTGGGACGCCATCCGAGACGCCATCGACGACCTCACGCCAAACGACTGCAGGAGCTACTTCACAGCTGCAGGCTATGAACCAGAATGATGGGAATCTGCTCTAGGTAATCCCGATGTCTGGCAGGTGGCACAACTGTGCCGCCGCCAGACCATTCGGCGACGGGTACGCTAAACGATATTGGCTTCAGTCGCCGCGCGCAGGTCCGCCTCTGTGACGCCGGTCGCTGTTTCGACGATTTTCAATCCGCCCTCAACCACGTCCATCACACCAAGATTGGTGATGATGCGGTCAACCACGGCCTTACCTGTCAACGGCAAAGTGCAGGCCTTCAGGACCTTACTCTCACCGGCGCGATTGGTGTGATCCATCACGACGACGACACGGCCAACGCCCGCGACAAGATCCATCGCCCCGCCCATGCCTTTGACCAGCTTGCCCGGGATCATCCAATTGGCGAGGTCGCCATTCTCCGCCACTTCCATAGCACCCAGAATCGCCATGGCGATCTTGCCGCCCCGAATCATGCCGAAGCTTTGGGCGCTGTCGAAATAGGCAGTTTGCGGCAATTCCGTAATGGTCTGCTTGCCGGCATTAATGAGATCCGCGTCTTCTTCGCCAGAGATCGGGAACGGGCCCATGCCCAGCATGCCGTTTTCCGATTGCAGCGTCACTTCAACGCCTTCAGGAATATAGTTGGAAACCAGGGTCGGAATGCCGATGCCTAAGTTCACATACCATCCGTCACGGAGTTCCTGTCCCGCGCGTGCGGCCATTTCATTGCGATCCCACATGGCTCAAGCCTCCCTGACGGTGCGTTGCTCGATGCGCTTTTCGTGCTCACCCGCAATGATGCGGTGCACGTAAATGCCGGGCAGATGAATATGATCTGGGTCGAGGGAGCCTGTTGGCACGATTTCCTCAACCTCCGCCACGCAGACTTTACCGCACATCGCCGCTGGCGGATTAAAGTTCCGCGCCGTTTTGCGGAAGATGAGATTACCAGTCGCGTCCCCTTTCCACGCTTTGACGATGGAAAGGTCTGCAAAAATGCCTTCTTCCAGGATGTATGTTTCACCCCTGAAATCTTTGTGCTCTTTGCCTTCCGCGATCACGGTGCCCACGCCTGTCTTGGTGTAGAAGCCCGGAATGCCACAGCCGCCGGCGCGCATCCGTTCTGCCAAAGTGCCTTGGGGATTGAACTCCAACTCCAGCTCTCCAGACAGATATTGCCGCATGAATTCAGCATTTTCGCCCACATAGGAGCTGAGCATTTTCTTGACCTGCCGGGTCTGCAGCAGAATACCAACGCCGAAATCATCAACGCCGGCATTGTTGGAAGCAAAGGTCAGATCCTTCGTCCCGGCCTCCTTGATTGCCTGCAACAGCAATTCCGGAATTCCAGAGAGACCAAAGCCGCCCGCAGCGACGAACATGCCGTCGAACAGCAGTCCGTCCAGCGCCTTTGCGGCATTGTCGTAGACCTTCTTCATGGCAGTGTCCTTGTCTGGAACAGAATGCGGAATCTTGTGATCTCCAAGGGCCAGCGCGCAGGCAAAACATCGCTGCCGCCGGATGGAGCATCTGTGGCCAGATTATACGTCGGCATTATAGGCTTCAACCCAGCGCCTGCGGACATTTATGCCGCGGTCCATCCGCCGTCGACCGGCAATGCGATGCCAGTGATATTCTCTGCCGCATCGGAACAGAGGAAATTCGCGACACCTGATAATTGCTCAACAGTCACGAATTTCTTCGTCCATTGGGCGGCAAGCAGGACATCGCGCTTGACCTGGTCTTCGGTAATGCCTCGCGCTTTCGCTGTATCCGGTATCTGGCGCTCTACAAGCGGCGTCAACACATAGCCGGGGCAAATGGCGTTACAAGTAATCCCAGCCTCTGCCACCTCCAGTGCCACGGTCTTGGTCATGCCCACGATCCCGTGCTTTGCCGTGACATAGGCCGACTTGAAGGGCGAGGCGACCAGGCCGTGGGCCGACGCGATATTGATAATGCGCCCCCACCCTTTCGCCTTCATTCCCGGCAATGCCGCCCGCGCCGTATGGAACGCTGAGTTCATATTGATGGCGATAATCCGGTCCCAGCCATCGATGGGGAACTCATCTATCGGCGAGACAATTTGAATACCGGCATTGTTGACCAGAATATCGACAGCACCATAGCGGGCGACCGCCCCCTGAACCATCGTTTCAATCTCATCCGGCTTCGTCATATCAGCGCCGTCATAGCTGACAGCACCTTCGGACTTCGCATCAAGTTCAGACCGCAAGGCTTCGATCGCATCCGCCTCGCCAAAACCGTTCAGCACCACATTGGCACCCGCCTTGGCAAAACCACGCGCCAGCCCAAGCCCGATACCAGAGGTTGATCCGGTCACAAGCGCCGTCTTCCCGCTTAGTTCGCCCATGCAGATAATTCCTTCTACGCCTGTCGGCTTATGCAGTGTCGGTAGCACATGTGTATGTCCCGTGGAGGCTGGGACGGCAAGGAATGCCAAGCGGCGCGGCGCTATTTTTTACCCGGTGTGCCATCGAACTTCTTCTCGATATCCTTCCAGCAGTCGATGTAATCATCCTGAAGCGGTGCCTCTTTACCGGCAAACGTCGTCAAATGTTGCGGGAAGCGGGTTTCGAACATGAAGGACATCGTACTGTCCAGCTTCTGGGGCTTGAGGTCTGCATTGGAGGCCCCTTCAAAGGCATTCCGGTCCGGCCCATGGGGCAGCATCATGTTGTGGAGGCTCATACCGCCCGGCGCGAAGCCTTGGGGCTTGGCATCATACTGGCCATAAATATTGCCCATCAGTTCAGACATGATGTTCTTGTGATACCAGGGCGGGCGGAACGTATCCTCCATCACCATCCAACGCTCACGGAATAGCACGAAGTCAATATTGGCCGTGCCTTCAATGCCCGAAGGTGCGGTCAGCACCGTGAAAATCGACGGGTCCGGGTGATCGAACAGGATTGAACCGACGGGGCAATACGTCTCAAGGTCATATTTGACTGGCGCGTAATTGCCATGCCACGCAACTACATCCAACGGCGAATGGTCGATGTCGCAGCGATGGAACTGGCCGCACCATTTCACTGTAACAGTTGAGGGTGCGTCCCGGTCCTCAAATGCCGCAACGGGGGATTTGAAATCCCGGCGATTGGCCATGCAATTCGCCCCAATCGGGCCGCGACCTGGCAGATCAAACTTCTGGCCATAATTCTCACAGATGAAGCCGCGCGCGGGACCTTCGAGCACTTCAACGCGATAAACCAGCCCACGTGGGATGATCGCAATCTCCTTGGGCTCAATATCGACAATCCCAAGTTCCGTGGCAAAGCGCAGTCGCCCCTCCTGCGGGACGATCAGAAGCTCGCTGTCCGCAGAAAAGAAGTAATCGTCCGTCATGCTTTGGGTGACGAGATAAATATGGCTTGCCATGCCGACTTGCGTATTCACATCGCCTGCCGTTGTCATCGTGCGCATGCCGGTGAGCCATGTGAGGCTCTGGTCTGAATGGGGCAGAGGGTCCCAGCGATATTGACCGAGTGAGGCAACATCCGGCTCAATATTCGGCGCGGACTTCCAGTACGGAACGTCGATCTTTGTATAGCGGCTGGAATGTTTCACGGAGGGGCGAATGCGATAGCACCATGTACGCTCATTCTGGTGCGAAGGTGCTGTGAAAGCGGTGCCGGAAAGCTGCTCCCCATACAGCCCATAATTCACTTTCTGTGGGGAGTTCCTGCCCTGCGGCAACGCGCCCGGAAGCGCCTCAGTTTCAAAATCATTGCCGAAACCTGGCATATAACCTGCGGTCATCCCGCCAGACATTGCAGCCTGCGTCAGTGTACTAAATCGCGGTTTGGCGCTCACGGGGAAACCCTCCTCTTTCGACATGGCCTGATTGATACGCGAAATTTCAGGAACCCGCCAAACTGAGAATTCAAGGTCGCATATAATGCCAGACGTACGCCAACGATCCACGAAGGCAGAGCCGGGCTTGATCAGCGCTGGGACATCAAGCTCATTTGACGCCTATTGGCCTTCTTGAGATTGGCGTTGGATACCGGCGATTGCTGTTTGAACGCTGGCCTGAATCACCTCCCGCAGCCAAATATGCGCTGGATCATCCACAAATTTCTGATGCCAGATCAAGAACATCTGCTGCCCTTCCAGCGGGCGTTTTGGCTGGACGATGCGTAGTCCATACTGCTTTGCAATCATCCGAGCATAGAAATCCGGCACGATCCCCACGAGGTCTGACCCAGCTACAATGGGCGGTATCGATCCAATACGGTTCACCAGGCAGACATGCCGTGCATTCACCCGCTCTCCCAGCTTTACTTTTTCTGAATTCGCCAGCGCACCTGCACGGAGATTCAAAATAACCTGGCCGCAAGCCTTAAGTGCAGCGATGTCAGGACCACCCGCTAGCGCTGGATGCCCTTCACGCACCAGGAACACCTGTGAAAACCCAAACAGGCGATCACACACGATATCTCGCTCATGGGCAGGGCGGATAAAGATCGCAGCATCAATATCCCCCTTATAAAGAGCCTCCTCAATTTGGACTGTCTGAGGTGGCAGGAGGGTGATCGAGACAGAGCCTTCACCCTGGATAGCTCGGGCCAATTGGGGCATCACCAATGGCTCCATCGGGTCAGCGCAAATAAGGCGAAAATTGTGCTCGGAGGTGGCTGGATCAAATGCCAATGGCGCGCCAAGCGTTCGCTGAATGGATTGGATGGCGTCCCGGATTGGGCCAGCGATGGCGTCCGCCTTCGGCGTCGGAACAACGCCATTGCCTGCGCGGACAAACAACTGATCATCAAGCTGCTTTCTAAGACGCGCTAACGCATTCGACATCGCCGGCTGCGACATATCCAACTGCCTTGCCGCATGGCTGATATTGCCCGCAGAATAGATACTCTCAAACACGACAAGAAGATTGAGATCCAAAGATCGCATATTCAGCAATCGAATACCCTCCCACGCACCATACCGATTATTCGCAGTATGCCAGCGTTCGTAGAATTCGTCCCGGTAGACACAAGAATATTCTCAGGCTCGATTAAATAGGCATCGGACTGAATGCTTCAGAAACGCGAAGAAAGCCGCATGAATAAGCGGTGATCGCCCGCCTCCGTCTCCGGGCCATCAGTGAGTGCATGGCCGTAGACCAGCGCACCAGAGACGATATCGTTGATGGCAACATTCACACCAAAGCCCACTGCCGCCAATTCCTCCGTCGTGTTCGCAAATTGATCCTTGGACCAGCCATAATCAACAAACCCGAACGGCTGGACTATATCCCTCACGCCCTCGTCACCGGCGAATAATGAAATCGCCGGGCCAACAAGTTCATTTCGGATGGTAAAGCCATCATCGCCTGATGCCTCATTCGTCAAATAACCGCGTACGGAAGATGCACCGCCATGGGCGAATTCTTCGATCCCGGGCAGGTTCGTCTGGGCGATCTGAAATGTGGAGCTGAACCGGTGGGAGACATCTTCCGTGAGCGGGGCGAGATGGGTGAATGAACCGCGCACAATTCCGTAATGGGCGTCAGCGTTCGGATCCCCTGATGCGGCAGCGAACGCCGCGTCATCATTATTGCCTGTCAAACCGCCTGGGCTGATCACGACGGAAGCGTCAAAGCTGGCACGACCATCGCCCATGAACGAAAGCCCCGTGGCAAACCCGCCACGCAGGCCGAAAACGCCTTGCACCACCTCAATCTCTGTGGCGTTCACCAGCGCACCAGCAAAGAACACATCATTCTCCTGCCGCTTATATTCCGCAGCCCCATAAACATCCGCCCGGATTGAGCCAAGCGGGGTGAGTGGCACGGCGTATTCCCCACTCAATAGGAATGCATCATTGTCCTGGGTGAACGGTGTGGCGAGGTCGGAGAAGCTGCTGACATAGCTCGCAGCGACGGAAAGCTTGCCGCGCGACCCGTTCGCCCACTGCAAAGGTGCGAACATGGATAGCGCATGGGTTAAAAACCCTTGTTGATCACCGGCAGAAATAAAACGCCCGCGCTCCAGCGTCTCTGGGGAGGTCGTAAACTGATAAGACAATTGCGCGTCAATCAGTGGGAAATTGCCAATGGTGGCACCGGCGAAAATACGGTGTTGATCATCCTCGCTGGCCCCTGAATTGGCGTAACCAGTGAACAGAGTATATGGCGCTTCTTCGTTTGATCGCAGAATGAGGTCTGTTTCGCCCGGCTGTGTGCCAGGCTCAAACACGACCCCCAGATTGCGGTATGGGTTGAGGTTGAGCCAGTTCACATCCTCAATCAGCTGCGCGCTGTCCACGGGTTCCCCCAGTGGAGAGCGGATCGCACTGGTGAGATGGTCATCTGGCGACCAGGAGTTGCCTTCGGTCCTGACCTCCGCAAGCTCAAACAGGGTCACGAGCAATATGAGCGAACCGCCCGATATTTCCTGCGGTGGCGGCGTAACAGAAACCAAAGGTCTGTTCCGGCCCCGCAGGAAGGTCGTAATGTCTGCCTGAATATTGCTGATCATGCGCCGCGTCATCGGCGCGCCCAGATAAGGCTTCAAACGCCGGCGGAGCGCTTCATCGTCAAGCAGTGGCCCGGCCGCGCTCAAGTCGATCGTATCTGCGGCTTCCCCGTCAGTTATAGCCTTCAGATCAGTCACAATGCGGATCCGGGCAAGGTCCACACCGAGTGGTGTATCATCGGCGACTGTGCCTGGCGTAGGGGCTGGCAGCCCGCGCAGCTGATCACCCTGTACGATTGGCGGCGCGTTCTCCTCGACCGTTTGTGCGGATACGGATAGTGGGGAGAACGTGATGAGGAGGGCCGCTATTATAGCGGCCCCCATCCACAATACGGCGCGCATCAGTCAACCAAAGCCGATGTATTGAACACACCGCATTCGATATCATCACATTGCACGCCGCTTTCTGCAGCGCCAGCGCGGGCCAGCGCCCCTCGCTCCAGCGTTTGCTCCGGATCACCATCAAACCGCGTTCCATCGGCGGCGAACACGGTAAAGACAGTCCCTGGCCCCAATTCCAGAGCACCGACCGGTACGAAGACATCCTGCCCACCAAGATTGTTGTTGCCTTGCAGAATGAGCCGGCCTGGAATTGCGCCCGGCGTGCCAGCCCCGATTGTGGTTGTCAGGATGCCAGACGGCCCGGCGCGCAGGTTGATATTCCGGCGCACGATAATATTGCCCCGCCCAGAAGTCCGTTCTGCCGCCACAACACCGTCTTGAGCCGCAGCATTGGCAAGTAGCGTCAGGTCACCGCCCTGGGTGTCGATGCTTCTGTTGACCACGATTGAACGCCCTGCGACCAGGCTAAGATCGCCGCCTTGATTGCGTTGCGCACGGTTCACATCAATCACACCATTCACGGCGATTGAATTATTCGCCAACAGTACGACGTCATCGCCGTTTTCCAACAAACGCTCGATCCGCTCTGTCGAGATCGTGATATTTTCGCCAGAGCGCAACTGGCCTTCAGCACCGGATAATGGAGCACCCCGGAAAGCCTCATCCGTGCGGAAGAAGTACAGCCGCCCAGCGTTCGCAACTTGGTTCGTCGTGCCATCATCGCCCGGTGCCCCGACAATGATGCGCCCGCCATCCAGGGCGACCGCAGCGCCGAAGCGATCACCGGTGCTCACATTCACAGCTTGCGCCGCACCTCCGGAGAACTGCGTAGCGTCGAACCGAGCGCCATAGCGCCCAGTCAATTCAACGCCACGGAAACCGTCACCGGCGAAGGTGAAACGATAGGCCTCTCCACTACTGGAAAGCGGGCTTCCGAACCCGTCAGCCCCCGGTGCGCCAAAAATCAGTGTATCGCCATCGAGAGCCAGGGACTTACCAAACGCATCGCCAGCATCCAGTCGCACACTCAGCGAAGATTCCTGGAGACGGACACTGTTCAGCCGGTTCTTCCAGCCCAGCCCTAAGCGGCCCACCAGCTTAGCTTCATCCAGAGGGTTATCTTTGTTGAGCTTCATCAGGAAGACTGAGCCAGAGTCTCGACCCTGGCTGAACCCACCCGGCCCACGCGGATCATCAAGGACGCTCGCAAACACGACCCGCCCGTCACTACCGGATGCCCCGACTGCGAGCTTATCGCCATCCAATGCTACAGCGGAGCCAAACCGGTCGCCAAAGCGAACACCATCAACACTGACGCCAGTAGACGTCGACGCGCCGCCTTTAAAGTTCTGAACTCTAAGGTAATTGCTTCCGATGGTGTGCTGGCTGCGCTTCAGATTGGTGAAATTGCCGTTGTCGAATGTGTAGAGATAGACCGCGCCAGATTCCGCAACGAAGTTGCTCCTGCCATCGTCGCCAGCGGCACCAACAGCCAGTCGGTTGCCATCAAGTGCTACGGCAGAACCAAAGGCGTCGCCGCGATCAAGCGGGAGCGTCTTATTACGACCGCCCGAATAATCTGACCCGACGGTGGCCTGCAATGTCATGCCGCCAAACGCTCCATCCACGAAGTTGAAGAGATAAGCAGCACCCGCAGCCGTTTTTGTGTTGAACGCCCCATCGTCATTCTGAGCGCCAACTGCAAGCCGCCCCTGGTCAAGCGCAACCGAGGAGCCAAACCGATCACCTGCATCCAGTTGGGACAGATTAACGTTCTTACCGCCGAAATACCCATCGCCGATGATGGATTGAAGGGTCATCGTGCCAAATTCAGCGTCCTCTAACGTATAGAGGTAGACAGCCCCAGAATCGGCGACATTGTTGAAGCGACCATCATCGCCAGGCGCGCCAACGGCAAGCCGGTTGGCGTCCAATGCCACGGCTGCGCCAAATTCATCGCCAGCGCCGACATTTTGGGTCAGTGCGGACAAGCGCGTGCCCTTGCCGAGGCCCTGAACCTGCGTCAGCGGCGTAATGCCATCCTGCTCCAGATCGAACAGGCGAACAGCGCCGCTGGAACTCCGGCTGTTGAAGGCACCATCGTCCCGCACAGCACCGATAGCGACCTGGCCACCGTCGATTGCGACAGAGCGGCCGAACGAGTCTGATGTACGCAGCCCGTCCACGTTCGTATTTGGATGTCCTGAGATCGTAAGGCCATCATATCCGGCACCAATGACGCCATCGAGCGATGCAGCCTTCAGCTCTGTATCAGGGTAGGAAATATGATAGGCGGCACCGCTGTTAAACATCGCGTTTCCAGCACCATCGTCTAGCGGTGCACCGATGATGACGTTCACGCCATCAAGGGCGACGGAGCGGCCAAAGTCATCACCCGCGTCGAGGCCTTGAATGTTGATATCCCCTTTTTGGACATAACCTACACCGTAGGATCCGGCTGCCGTCGTCTTGATCTGGCGTTGGAATTTGCCGCTCGCTCCCTGAATGCGGAAGTCAAAGGCGTGAACAGCGCCAGCGTTCAGCTTGCCGTTACCCGCGCCATCGTCACCGGGCGCTCCGACCAGCAGCCGCGTGCCATCAAAGCTCAACGCAGCGCCAAACGCATCACCGTTGTCCAGGTTGATCTGGTTGTTGCCGTTAATGCTTGAGACCGGCAGCCCGTCCCCGATCACGCCGAGGCTATCCGGGCCTGCAAATCCGCCAAGGTTACTAAATGCTCTGAAAGCAAACGAGAACGCTTCAACCGATCCACCAACGCCGCGCCCCGGCGCCCCGACAAACAGCAGATTATCCTGAAGTGCCACGGAAGCACCAAAGTTCTCCCGATCAATCGGACCAAACGTGACATTTCCGAAAATGTCTGTCTTCCGCCGGGCATCACCGCCAATCGTCTTGTCCAGTCTACCATTGTTGAAGAGCGAACTGGCGAAGGTGAAAAGATAGACGATGCCTGTATCCGGGTTGTCATTCAGCGATCCATCATCGCCCTGCGCCCCAACCGCAAGCCGCGCGCCATCGAGTGAGACAGCACTCCCGAACCGGTCACCAGTTCGCAGCTCCGCGACATCTACATTCTTGCCGCCCAGATAGCCCTTGCCGATGACACCTTGCAGCGTCAGGTCACCAAGCCCGTCAAATCCCGTCGTGTAGAGGTATACAGCGCCTGTATCCCGCGCGCGATTGAAGGCACCATCATCACCCTCAGCGCCGATCACAATCCGCCCTTGGTCAAGCGAGACCGAAGTACCGAAAAGGTCATTTGCGTCAAGCGATAGTGCTGTGCCGTCACCGAAATGGCTGTCGCCGATGATGTTAATCTGGTTCAGCGCGGTCGCGTCCCCATCCTCCAGGACATAGGAATAGACCTTACCTACATCGATGGCGGCATTGTTTTGCCCGTCGTCCTTTGGCGCGCCGACAATCATCCGCGTCCCATCAAGTGCGACCGCTGATCCAAAACTGTCCGTCGCATCAAGGGACGCCACCGCAGTTGAGGGCGTGCCGGAGACGTTCGCTTCCTGATAGCCGCGCCCAACCAGTGAATTGAACTTAATCTGCGAGCTATTGCCGCCCGGCACATCAAACAGGTGAACCGCACCAGAATTGAAGCGTTGGTTGTTCAGGCCATCATCCCCAAGCGCGCCAACCGCCAACCGCTCGCCATCAAATGCAAGGGCAGAGCCAAAATTGTCGCCCGGTTCTAACCCGGTCAGGTTCAGGTCGTGAAGCAGGATGTTGCCAAATGCGAGCCGGCCAAGATTTGAGGCCACGGTGAATTCGTCATTGAAGGCCATGTGATGAACGGCACCGGAATTAGTGCGCCCACCAAAGGCACCATCTGCCCCCGGTGCGCCGGTGAATAACAACCCATCAGACAGAGCAACCGAAGTGCCAAGCGCATCGTTGTTCCGAAGCAGAATGTCGACGCCGCCCACTTTCAGCACAGGCCCACCCGGCACGACCACTTTTCCGACTTGCGGGCCGCTGCTGGTGAAAAATTCGTTCTGGTAGCCCGCACCGATTTGCGTGCTGAGATCTGCACCGTTTAAGGATAATTCGAACACATCAACCCGGCCCGTATTGAAACGACCGCCAAACGCGCCATCGTCACCTGGCGCACCGACTGCAAGGGCCTTCCCATCGAGGGCAAGCGATGTGCCGAACGCGTCAAACGCGTCGCTATCCACGTCTACACCCTTTGACCCGATGTAGTTGGCCCCAAAAACGTGCTTGGTTCCGATGGCGCTAAAAGCTTCGCCGGAGAAATTAAACAGATAGACAGCGCCCGTGTCTGTGCTGCTGTCGCCCCGGCCATCATCACCAGGCGCGCCGACCACCAATCTGTTCGCATCCAGCGCCACAGCGCTGCCGAACCGGTCGCCTGCGCCAGTATTCGTTGTATTTCGGTTCTTCCCGCCAAAATATCCTTTGCCAAGAACCGCTTCCAATCTCCCGCCAGACAGATCAGCGGCACCGAATGTGAATAGATACACGGCGCCCGCATCCGTTGCGTCGCTAAGCCGCCCATCATCCCCGGGTGCACCAACGGCCATGCGCGTGCCATCCAGTGCAACGGCAGCGCCGAAATTGTCCCCCGCGCCAAGACTGGACGTCAGGCTGACGGTTGATGAGAACTCCGTGCCTAAAATGAAGCCCGATTGATCGATGTCTGCAGCGTCCGCGATGGTGATATTGCGCGGGTCAAACAGGACCGTACCGCCGCCTGCCGTAATAGTGTCAGTCAGGATGCGGAGGTCGCTGCCAGCCGAGACTTCGATAAACCCACCTTCACCTGCATCCGCGCCGGGGCGAGCAGAGATGTCACCTAGAATATTCGCATTCTCATCCGCCCAGAGGATGACCGTGCCACCATCGCCTTGGCCACTACCGCCGCCATTGGCTGAGATCGTTGTTCCTGTTGTGACAGCTAGGCGTTGCGTGTTTGGCAGCTCGTCTACAGCAAGGCCCTTACCGCCCTGAAATTCGCCACCAATGCGGATCTGGCCGCCATTCGCCCCGCCATTCGCCGTAATCGTGGGCGACAGCAGCTTTGTCGCCCCGCCGCCAATATCGATATTGCCGCCATTGCCCGCAGCGCCGTCTGCGCGATAGGTGCCAGAATGGGTCAGGTCAGCGCCGGTAACATGCCGGATCGCGCCGCCGTTCTGGCTGCCAGAAGCATCAAGCCGGGATTTCCCATGTGGGATCGTCCCAACCAGGAAAGCATGGTTGGGAAAGGCTTGATCTGCAAGGCTTTTGCTTTTGATGGCTGCCGAAGGGCTAATCTGGTTGGCAGAGGACTGATTGGCGGCCGTGCCGGGTTG
>CALLKY010000051.1 GCA_938083135.1 uncultured Alphaproteobacteria bacterium
TCTACGACGCGACGGCGAAGATCGACAGAGAGGGCTTTGGCCATGCAGGCTGGCCTCCTTCACCAGCCCTCATGATGAATCACAAAATAACGCCAAACGGAATCCCTAATGATTCAATTGCCGCTCAATCCGCTCTAGATAGACGTGCCAAAGCTCTGAGACATAGGCCATCCCCAACAATGCTGCTTTCAGGAATACAGCACCGCCGAGCAAGGCCGGGCGCGCGCCGTGCTTGTCCACAACCCGGCCAACCAGCACGCCTGCCCCGCCTGCCGCTAGGTGAAACAATACGGGTGCGATGGAGAGCGCCGGCAGCGACCACCCAAACGCTTTCACGTAATAGGCGACAAAGATGCCCTGGTTAAAAATCGCCACGCCCCAGGTGACGCAAGCAACCAGATTGCACGCAAGGACGATAACCCAGCCATAGTAGAGGCGCTGCATCGTCCAAGCTCCAACTACGGCTACTTAGCGAGCGTATCCGTCACTTCGCGAAGCTGTACGCGCGCCCGCAGCAGGTAGAAACCAAGCGCTGAAAGATGAGACGGCATAAATGCGCCATCCTGTGCGCCATTGGATACAATCAGCGGGTTCATGCCAGCGGCGCGCTTAAAGTTTGAAAGCATTCTCTCCCAAATCGGCGTGAGCTGCTTACCCGCAATCACATCCGAATAGTCCGTCCCCACATCCCGCAGAATCAGGTAATACGCGTAGAGCTTGCCTTTGACATTGTAGAGGATCTCATCTGCGCCAAAGTCAAAATACCCCGCATTGCTTTCCAGCGTTCTTTGATCGAGAGCAGCGGAGGCCGAGCCCATATCTGCCGCGATCCGGCTTAATAACGCGATCAGATTATCTGCGCGTTTTTCATAGATCGCATCCCCGGCGGCAAGGCGAAGATTGTATTTCTCGAAGGCTTCAACCGCCCGGGTATACTGCGCTTCCGCTGATGCCGTCGGCTTCCAGTCCTGCATAATCCAGATCGTGCCATCATAGCGGAGATAGCCTGCTGCTGCTTCCAGGTCCTTGTCAGACGCGCTGGAGCCGCGCTGGCGACCAAGTTGATCCACCATTTCAATCGCGAACCTGGATACCGCTTCGACGATGCCAAGTTGATAGTTTGGCATATTGTCCAGCGTGATCGCGGGGCTCCAGAATTGCTCATTCGGAGACCAGCGTTTGGTTTCGCGCTTGATCAGCGCCGCCGCCGTCGCAACAGCACGGCTTTGCCCAGGCTCAACCAGGGCTGCGTCCTGGCGGAAATTCACATCATCATTGATGCGCTGGTAGACGAGACCGCCGATTAGGTACCAGCACGGAATGAAGATCGCGATTGCGATCAGCAGAATCTTCAGCCACCCCCAAGATCGTGCTGTGGAGGCGTCAATTTCCGCCTCGACATCTTCGGCGTATTCTGTGGCGGCTAAGGCTTTGCGCTTAAACCAGGCGAGCATGGCGTATCCTTGTCCGCATTCACTGCGGGAGAGGCTGAAACACTTGAGATGGGGTGGCTATACCACGGCCTCAAGCAGGCATCGCCGTTTCTTTGACGAAATCCTCGTCAATCGTGATACCAAGACCGGGCCGATCTGGAATTTCCACCTCGCCATCCTCGACCGGGAAATCCTCTTTCACCAGATCATGCAGCAATGGGTTGTGGCCAAGGCTGTATTCCAGAATGAAGCCCGATGTCGCCGCCGCCGCTGTATGCAAGCCAGCCGCGAAGCCAAGCGCGCCGGTCCAGAGATGCGGCGCGTATTTCAGCTGCCACGCAGCCGCAATCGCCTCAATCCGCATAGCTTCGGTGATACCACCAGCAATCGCTAGATCAGGCTGGAGGATATCTGCCGCGCGCAATTCAACCAGATCGCGGAAATCAAAGCGCGTGAACTCACTCTCACCCGCAGCGATGGGAATATCCGTGTAGGCACGGACTTCGGCCATGCCGCGTTTGTCGTCACCGGTCACGGGTTCTTCAAACCAGGCGACGTCACAATCCCGGACACCGCGCGCGAAGCGTTTGGCTTCCGCAACGCCATACGTGCCATGGGCGTCCACCATGATGTCGATTTCAGGCCCGAGTGCCTCCCGGGCCGCCTTTACCCGCTCAACCGAATGGGCAACCGTTCCGTCCTGGGACCCGACACGCATTTTGACGGCCTTGAAATTCCCCCGGTCGATGAAGCTTTGCAGCTCTGCGCCAACTTCGCTTGCAGGCTTCCACCCGCCAGACGCATAGGCTGGCATCCGGTCTTTCCGCTTGCCGCCCAACAATTGATGCACGGGCCGATCGAGCGACTTGCCGAGGATATCCCAGAGCGCGATATCGATACCGCCCAAAGCGGCAGTCGTCAGCCCACGCCGCCCCATCACCGGGAAACTATGGCCTCGGTCTATGGCGAAATGGGCACGGCTGCCGTTGTAGCAAATATCCCAAATACGGGAGATTGCGCCAGAATCCTCACCAATCAGCAGGGGTGCCAGCTCGCGTTCAATCAACGCTACGAGACTGGCGCAGTTCCCCTGTGAACCAACGGCCGCCTTCGCTTCGCCATAGCCCACCAGCCCGGATTCCGTTTCAACCCGAACAAGCGTTGTGTCGAATGAGGTCATGCGGCCGAAGTCAGACACATGCTGCCGTTCCGCAGGGATCGGCGCGCGGAGCCATGTGGCGTTGATGCGGGCAATACGCATAGGCTGGCTTCCTTTGTTAGTCGACTTTGTCTTCGTCCAACCGCCGGTAGGCACCGCCGAAATGCAGCAGTGGGCGGCCAGCGGGTGCGGGCTGTAAATTCAGCACACGGCCAACGAAGATATCATGGTCGCCACCGTCATGGATCGTTTCCATCGCGCATTCCATATAGGCGCAGCATCCCCGGAAAAGCGGCGATCCGGTTTGATCAGCCGGCGTGTGTTCCAGCTTGTCCCAGGGGCGCGCTTCTTTGGTGGCGAACACACGGGAAAGGTCCGTCTGATCCTCAGACAGTACATTGACCGCGAAATGCGTCGCCGTCATGAAGCCTTCATGGCAATTCGCCTTCTTATCGAGACTCCAGATCACCAGCGGCGGATCAAGTGAAAGGGATGCGAAAGACCCAACGGTGACGCCATCCAGCGCGCCGTCTGCGTGTTTCGTCGTTATGACGCAAACGCCAGTCGGCACGCGGCCCATGGTGTCGCGAAATGTGCGCGCGTCGATCATCGTTTCTCAACCCTAGCCGTGATTTATTATGTGTTCTGACCCCAAGCCTATCATCGTCGCGCCCGCTTCGCGAGTACGCGTATGTGCACCGTTCAACGATTGCCGGACGGGCGAATAGCGCTATAGTCTTGTTACAATTTCATGGACTGAAAGAGCCCAACAGCACCAATGGACTTTTCCCGCCCGCCCCGTATCCGCCAGTTTTTTGCGACCTCGCCAACACCCTGCCCCTATGTGGCTGGATTGGCGGAACAAAAACTGGTGCTGGAACTGAAGACCGAGGACGCCGGTGCCTTTTTTGGCGAGCTGTCCCGCGCTGGGTTCAGGCGCAGCCACGGCCTTGCCTACAAGCCCACCTGTAAAGGCTGCAATAGCTGCGTTCCCGTGCGTATTCCGGTCAATGGGTTCGAGGATTCACGATCCCTTCGCCGCATCCGTAATCGCAATAGCGATTTGACGGCCCATGAGCGCCCGCCCAAAGCGACGGAAGAGCAGTTCATTCTGTTCAAGCGCTACCTGACGCGTCGTCACGGCGAAAGCGACATGGCAGAGATGGGCTGGCGGGACTATCGGGCGATGGTTGAGGATACACCCATCGACAGCGCCATCATTGAACATCGCGGCGAGAATGGCTTGCTTGAAGCCGCTGTCCTGATCGACTTGGCGGATGATTCAATCTCTGCCGTCTACAGCTATTTTGATCCGGATCAGCCCCGCCGCAGCCTAGGTGTCTATATGGTGTTGGACCTGGTGCGACGGGCGCAGAAGCTTGGCCTTTCCCACGTTTATTTGGGCTATTGGATCGAAGGCAGCGCCACTATGGATTACAAGCGCCGCTTCCCTGGCCTGGAAGCCTTGGAAGACGCTGTATGGCGTCCGATTGAGGCGGAATGAATAGCTCTACGGCCCCCAATCCATCAGCCGATCATCTGGCCGCCGTCGCTGGGCTTTATCATGCCTATCAGACCGGTTTGATGCTAACTGTCGCCCTGAAGCGCGGGCGCGAAGATGCAGCCGATTGGACGCGCGCACTGTTTCGCCGCCAGCATCACGCCAAGTTCCGCTCCAGCTTCGATAAGCTTGGCCTGACGGGCATGCCGGATGCGCAGGCCGCTGCCGCCTATCATTACCTGGCCAATCAGGTGGGCGGTGTTGATGTGGAATATGTGGCGGAGTCAGACAAAAAGGCCTGGGTCCGCTTCCCGCCACCTCGCTGGATTTATCCGGGTGCCAGCATTTGCGGCATCCCGAGAGAAGTCTCCCGCGCCATGCTGGAAGGCTGGTATGCGGAGAATGGACTCAGCCTGAACAATCCACGCTTGGGCTTTGTCTGCACCTCCCAAACGACTGATGGCCAGCACGGCCTTGCCGGATATTTCCTGGAACATGGCCGGGACTTATCCGCCGATGAGCGACTTTGCTTTCGCCCAGGTGAAATGCCGCCGCGCTTTGATCCCGCAAAGGCCCCCACATTGCCCGCCAATGACTGGCCGGCTGAGCGGCTTGCTAAGGCCAATCGCAATTACGCGATGGAATATGTCCGGACCGGGTTACCATTGCTGACGGAATTGTTCGGCCCGAGCGATGGTGGCTATCTTGGTCGGCACGCGGGGCGGCTGATTGGCGCGCAAGGTTATCGCGCCATGGCCGAAGGCTTCGGCCTCACGCCATCTGAAGGCGGGGCTGAAGGCTTTGCTCACCTGTTGCAAGCTATGGCCGCTGCAGAAGGCGATTCCGCAGAGATATCCCAGGATGCCGACGGCGCATGGCTGGTCCGCCGCCCGTTTTGGCGGCTTGGGCGCGGCATGGACCAGCCGCATCCTGCCGTATTCGAAGCCTGGCACGGCTTGATTGAAGGCCTTCTCGCCTCCCATGATCGCTTTGTTGTTCTCACCCTCACCCGCCGCCTAGATCAAGGCGACGACGCAATCCTTTGGCGCGTGCGCAATGGTGCCGAGCCCTAATACTGGAGACTATTATGAAGCTATACGGCCGCTATCTCTCACCTTTTGTTCGCCGCGTCGCGACGACTTTGAATGTTATGAATCAACCGTTTGAGCAGGTCCAAGTGGCCCCGTTCGATGAATGGGACAAGGCGCTCAGCGTTAACCCGGTTGTCCGTATCCCAGCGCTGGAATTGGACGATGGCGACGTGCTTATCGACAGCACGACCATCCTGGATAGCCTGGATGAGCAAGCAGGCACCAATGCGCTTGTTCCACGCAGTGGCAAGGAACGGCGTGATGTGCTGAAGCTTGTCGCCATTGCCGTCGGCGCCATGGAAAAATCCGTCAATTCCGCATATGAACTGCGCTTCCACCCCAAAGAAAAAGTTGCCGAAGACTGGGTTGAACGCTGCGACAATCAAACGGTTTCAGCCCTACAAGCGCTCGACGCCCATGCGGCCAAAGCAGGGCCCGATGGCTGGCTCTATGGCAGCAGCATGACCCAGGCGGACATCTCCGCCACGGTCGCTTTCACCTTCGCAACCCTGGCCCGGCCAAAGCTAGGTGTGGCAGAAAAAGCGCCCAATCTGGCGAAACTCGTCGCCCGCCTGGAAGCAACGGACGCCTTCAAGCAAACGCATCCATCGGCGTAAAGCGCTTAGGCCTGGCGGCGCTGGGATCAGGAGGCAAAAGCCTCATCCCAGCTGCCCTGGGTTGCTGCCTTTGAATATTCGGTGGCGCGGTTTTCGAAGAAGTTAGCGTGCTCCAACCCGTTCAGCATTTCATCCATCCAAGGAAGCGGGTTCCGGGCAACGCCATATTCTGCATCGTAGCCAAGTTGGCTCAAGCGCCAGTCGCCGATATAGCGGATATATTGCTTCACATCTTCCGCTTCCAGGCCCTGAATGGCACCAAGGCTGAATGAAAGATCAATAAACGCATCTTCATGCTCAACAATGGTGCGAAGCGCATGGCGCAGTTCCCCCTCAAGCCCGACATTCGCTTCTGGATATTCACGAATGAACGTACGGAATAGGCGGATAACGCTGTCAGCATGCAGGGTCTCATCCCGCGCGGACCAAGCTACAATCTGCCCCATGCCCTTCATTTTGTTGAAGCGCGGGAAGTTCAGCAGCATCGCGAAACTGGCGAACAGCTGTAGCCCTTCCGTAAAGCCGCCAAACACGGCCAGAGTTAGAGCGATATCGCGCGGAGTTTTGACGCCAAACTGCTGCATATAATCATATTTATCCTTCATCTCCTTGTAGTGGAGGAAGGCGGAATATTCGATTTCCGGCATGCCAATGGTGTCGAGCAGATGGCTATAGGCGGCGATATGGATGGTTTCTGTATTTGAGAATGCCGCCAGCATCATCTGCACTTCGGTCGGCTCAAACACCTGGGAATAATGCTTCATGTAGCAATTATTCACCTCGACATCGGCCTGGGTGAAGAAGCGGAAAATCTGGGTGAGGAGATTGCGTTCCGATTCTGTGAGCTTCTGCCCCCAATCGCGCACATCATCCGCCAACGGCACCTCTTCCGGCAGCCAATGCAGCCGCTGCTGCGTCTGCCAGGCTTCGAATGCCCAGGGATAATCAAAGGGCTTATAGGTGGCTTTGGCGTCTAACAGCGGCATCGATTCTTATCCTCATTCGGCGAAAATGGAGCCTAGGCCAGCCACCGCGCGACCGGAACCCCGCCCGCTTGATAAAGCACAGGATAACTCACGCTATCTCCCAAAAATCAGTAGCCTTTGAATAGGTCCTGATGCGTTCCTGTTGCATGCAAAATCAGATCATCATCAACCAATTCGTAGATCAGCACCCAATCACCCTCTACATGGCAATCCATCTTGCCTCTCCAGTCCCCAGCCAGAAGGTGCGGGCGCGCATTGTGCGGCAGCGGTTCATCGGTAGCCAAGGCGTCTACAATCCGCTGAAGCTTTTCCAATGCCTTGCCGCGACGCTACATTCGTCGCAAATCACGCGCGAAGCGCTTGGTCGGCTTAATGGAGCGCATGCAGACTAAGCGTCCGAAGACGCCAAAATGTCATCAAATGCTTCAGATGCTGACTTGTAGGATTTCAATTCACCTGCGGCGTGTGCTTGGTCAGCGGCACGCAAGTCCGCTGCCAGCGCATCGTTAGGGATGTTGAAAGAGAGCGGCACCGTGCCTTGATTCACGACAGCATGATAAGCCATTGAAATGAATGTGCTGTGGGACAGTCCATGGCGGCTTAGAATTCTCTCAGCCTCTGCCTTAACACTCGGGTCAATCCGCGCACGCACAGCATCTGTTTTGGACATCGTTTTCTCCCAATCTGTGGACTCAATGTAGCACATTTGGGCTACGCTCGCAAATTAGGATGGCGGCACAGTCCGTTGGGACGCTGGTGCGGCCTCAAGCATTGTCCAGTTGGACCCGGCAGTTGAGATATTGCCCGGAATATCCTTTTCCCAGAACCCAGCGACCCGGCGGGTGATGTTCAGGTAGAGCTTGCCGTCAACAATCCGCCAGAGATGCGGATTGCCCGGCACTTTGCCACCCCGAGCGACCCCGAATGCGCAATGGCCATCAAATGCGGGCGCGTACTTTTCTGGCTGGGCCAGAAACGCATCCCGGTTAGCTGCACTTGAGAATAACCACTTAGCGCCATTGTATTCTGTCTGGAATGCAGGCGATCCACGGACGGCCTTGGGCTGCGGGGTGCCAACATCTGCTTGTTCAATGTCGTGATAAGCCACCACATCATAGCCCGATACGGCGTAGCCTTCGGACATATACTGCTCGCCGGCCAATGCGGGTGCCGCCGCAAAAATCAACGACGCTGCCGCCGCCAAGAACGCATGCCTCATGCCATCTCTCCTCATTTTGAAAAATCCAATAGGAGAGATATGGGGTGTCCGCCTAGAAATGCGCCCTCACAGAAAGTGACGAGTGCGTGAGGGGGTGCGGCAGGCCCTACTGGCAGGCCAAACATTCCTCATAATCCAAGTTTCCGCCTTCGATCGATTCTGCAACTGGCGCATTGGCACCATGGCTGGCTACGCCTGCGCGCTGGATCGATTTAGAGCGGAGGTAATAGAGTGATTTCATGCCCTTTTTCCAGGCCTGATAATGCAATTGATGCAGGTCACGCTTATGCACATCCGCCGCGATGAACAGGTTCACAGATTGGGACTGGCAGATATAGGGCGTGCGGTCCGCCGCGAGCTCGATGACCCAGCGTTGATCCAGCTCGAATGCGGTTTTGAACACATCCTTCTCATCATCGGTCAAGAAATCGAGATGCTGGACGGAGCCTTCATTGGTTGTGATTGAAGACCAGGTGTCTGCATCATTCCGGCCATAGGCCTCCAGCAGCCGTTCCAGATAGCGATTGCGAACGCCGAAGGAGCCGGACAGCGTTTTGTGGGTGAAGCTGTTGGCCGCGTTCGGCTCAATCCCCGGGGACGCGCCGCCGCAAATGATGGAGATCGATGCCGTCGGCGCGATCGCCATTTTGTGGGAAAAGCGCTCCATCACGTTGTAATCTGCAGCGTCCGGGCAAGCGCCTTTTTCTTCCGCGAGCTTGACGGATGCAGCGTCGGCACCTTCCTTGATCTGCTTGAAAATGCGCATGTTCCAGGACTTGGCCATCGCACTTTCGAACGGAATATTCTTGGACTGCAGGAAGGAATGGAAGCCCATCACGCCAAGGCCGACGCTGCGCTCACGTTCCGCCGCATAGCGGGCCTTCGCCATTTCATCCGGCGCAGAATCAATGAAGTCCTGCAGCACGTTATCGAGGAAGCGCATGATGTCCTCAACAAAGCCCGGCTGGTCCTTCCATTCCTCATAAGTCTCCATATTGATGGAGGAGAGGCAGCATACAGCCGTGCGGTCACCGTCCAGATGATCCTTGCCCGTCGGCAGCGTGATTTCGCTGCAGAGGTTGGACATCTTGACCGACAACCCGGCAAGGCGGTGATGCTCCGGCGCTTGGCGGTTCACCGTGTCGGAGAAAATCATGTACGGCTCGCCCGTTTCAATCCGCGCCGTCAGCAGGCGAATCCAGATAGAGCGGGCGGAGACGCGGCGGAGCACGGCACCGTCCTTCGGGCTCAACAGGCCCCATTCCTCGTCATTTTCAACGGCGCGCATGAAGGCATCAGAAATCACGACGCCATGGTGCAGATTCAGCGCTTTGCGGTTTGGGTCCCCACCGGTCGGGCGGCGAAGCTCAATAAATTCTTCGATTTCTGGGTGGTGGACTGGCAAATATACCGCCGCAGACCCACGCCTGAGACTGCCCTGGCTGATCGCAAGTGTCAGGCTATCCATCACGCGGATAAAAGGCACCACGCCGGAGGTCTTGCCGTTTATGCCGACCTTCTCACCGATAGACCGAAGATTGCCCCAATAGCTGCCGATCCCGCCACCGCGCGCCGCAAGCCACACGTTCTCATTCCAGAGATTAACGATGCCATCCAGGCTGTCGCCCGCTTCATTCAAGAAGCAGGAAATCGGCAGGCCCCGCTTTGAGCCGCCGTTGGAGAGCACAGGTGTAGCCGGCATGAACCAAAGGTTTGAGATATAGTCATACAGCCGTTGGGCGTGGGCCGTGTCATCCGCGAAATGACCGGCGACCCGGGCGAACAGGTCCTGGAAGGATTCGCCTTCCAGCAAATACCGATCCGCCATGGTCGCCTTGCCGAATGCTGTCAGTTTTGCATCGCGAGCCCGGTCCATGTGGACGGTAACGCCGCGGCCGTTCTGATACACATCCCGGCCAACTTCGCCGCCAAGCGCATGGCCCAGCAGAGTCGATTCTTCAATATCCAGCGCCTTATCCAGAGCCGCATTGGCCCCATCATCCGCAGAAATCCGCCCCGCACCGTCCATATCACCAACTCCATCCACAGCCTGGGGACAATTCCACCCCCACAACCCGCTACATATAGGGATCACCCAAAACCCATGCACCATATATGGCACAAGTAAGGGCGTCTAGCGGAAACCAGAGCTAGCTCTAGCGTTCGCAGCCACTGGCGTGAACAGTATGCGAACATTCTGAAGATTCTGCAAGCTGAATAGCCCAATGCCTGCGATCAAAATCAAGCAGTTTTCGAGCGTTCTTTAAGGACCTAAATGATTCTTATGTCTTTTCGTTCTGAAGTTTTCTGTTTCTAGCCTACGTCTGAGAACGCACGTCTGCCGTTAAACATCCCAACATAGCGGCGTGAATGCGGGCCGTGGTGATCGAACGAAATCTCGATCCAGCGCTCGGCTTCCTCTTCATCTGGCTCCAAACTTGGCATTGCGTCGCTTCCCATTCGCCGACCATAGATATGAGCCAGGATAAGTAAGGCCTCTAACTGAGCATTTTTGGCAACTGCTTCACGGCCGGCTTCTAAATCGTCATCCGATAGGGGCGCGCGCATACGCTCAAGGTTCGTGGCGGCCACTTCGGCTTGAAAATTCGGGTCTTCCAAGTGCAACGCCAAATAAACAGCAGCCTCTTCATAGGCCTTAATCTGGTCCTGCGCCCTACCGATTCCGCTCCAATATGATGCAACGTGAACCATTAAGCTGGCAGGATCGCCAATCTCTGCGCCCAGCTTAGCTAGGTCCAGTATCTTCTCCTGTTCAACCTCAAAATCCTTCCCATCGTTCTCAGCATAAAGATCCATCAACCGCGCCAATGCACCTGAATGCTCTTGCTCAGCAGCCTTGACCAGGTGATCAATCGCTACCGACCTATCTACGTCTGGAACATGTCCGTCTAAAATACATTCCGCATAGCCGTAATGGCCGTTGACGCGATTGTTTTCAGCTGCGCGGCGAAAATATTCTGCCGCCTTGCCAAAGTCCTGCACGCCGCCAGCTCCTTCCTGGTAGAGCGCCGCAAGGTTGACCAGTGACTGCACATCGCCAGCCTCCACCGCCTGCTCGTAAAGTTGGCGCGCTTTCCCAATATCCTCGGATACGACAATGCCAAACTGACTATTGAAGCCAAGACAGAACAGCGCTGCCCCATGGCCTTGCGCAGCAGCTTGCCCATAAAGGCCGTGTGCACGCTTGACGTTCTGCTTTACGCCCCAGCCCTCGTCATACATTAGCCCCAGGCTATGTTGTGCCTGAGCGTCCTCTGCCTTAGCGCCACGCTCGAGAAGTGGAAGCGCGGTTGCATAGTCTGCATCCTGAAACGCAGCTTCAGCCTGCTTTGCTTCCTCAGGCGTCAACGGAGCGACCTCACTGCCAAGGCCGACAGCATCCATTAACTTATGAAGAATTCCCACAATATTTCTCCCGTTTAAGTAATTTCTTCAGTATTGCCAAAAACAGCCAGATGTCACCCCCCTTCCCTCCGGCTTAAGCCCGTGCGTTAATTTCGTCCGAGAAACCAATGGGAGAGAGCATCATGACATTGTCGAGCGTGAGTGAGTTCGATGCGGATACGCCTAAGTTTCTGCGCGGCAAATATGCGATCTGTGGGGTGGGGGAGACGACCTACCGGCGGGGATCTGAGGAGAGCACTCGCAATCTCGCGACCTGGGCGATTAAGAACGCCATGGATGATGCGGGCATTGGTGCTGATGAAATTGACGGGATGCTGTCATATTCAGGCAATGATTCGGTGCATGCCCCCTGGGTGGCGGGTGACCTTGGCATCCGGCTGAACTTTTATATGGATGTACATGGCGGCGGGTCTTCCATCGAAGCGCTGATCGGCATTGCGATTGGCGTGATTGAAGCGGGGATGTGTAAGCCGGGATTTCCCATGTGGGATCGTCCCAACCAGGAAAGCATGGTTGGGAAAGGCTTGATCTGCAAGGCTTTTGCTTTTGATGGCTGCCGAAGGGCTAATCTGGTTGGCAGAGGACTGATTGGCGGCCGTGCCGGGTTG
>CALLKY010000052.1 GCA_938083135.1 uncultured Alphaproteobacteria bacterium
GCGCAGAGGCGACAGATTGGCTTCACCCTCTGGGGTCCGCATTGAAGTTGCCCTCGAACCATTCCAACAGACTGAATATTATATCTAATTCATGGTGAGGTGGGGTGAAAATTACCGATCATCTGGGAAATGCGGGTTTAGGTCTGGGATCGATTGATTGCTGACTGGCGGAGAGGCTTTTGGTGCCGTTAGGGTTGCGATGCCCTTCAGATGATTCATGAGGGCAGGTAGCGTTTCTGGTGCCAGCACTTCAAGCGGTCCGGCCCATGCCGCTTCCGGACCATTGCCAGCGGGGCAGATAAGCCCGCGTTCCCGGGTCATGGCGTGGACAGCGGCGGGGAGGGTGCCAATAACGGGCAGGATCGCGCCATCAAGCGCTAACTCGCCCATCGCCACCCATTGCTTCAAAGCCTCGGCAGGAACGGCGTCCATGGCAGCAAGGAGCGCCAATGCAATCGGCAAGTCGAAATGGCTGCCTTCTTTGGCCAAATCTGCAGGTGCCAAGTTGATTGTCACCCGCTCCAGCGGCATCGCGAGGCCAAGCGCATAGAGTGCGGCGCGGACCCGTTCCCGGCTTTCGGCCACGGCTTTGTCCGGCAAACCAACAACAGTGAACGTTGGCGCGCCGCCGCCGGAGATATGCGCCTGCACATCCACCGCAACGGCTTCGATCCCCTGAAATGCAATCGTTGCGACGCGGGCGACAGCGCTGGCCATAGTTTGCCTTCTCTGTATTCGTCTTAGCCAGCGGCGTTGAGGCGGGCCTCAATGGCGTCCCAGATCAGCGCTTCGAGCTTGGAGCCGTCAAAACGGTTGATTTCTTGGATGCCGGTTGGAGAGGTCACGTTTATTTCGGTCAAATGATTGCCGATGACGTCGATACCAACGAAAATTAAGCCGCGCTCTTTCAAGGATGGCCCGATCATGGCGCAGATTTCCCTGTCGCGGTCTGTCATTCCGGCTTTAATCGCTTGCCCGCCCACATGCATGTTCGCGCGGGCCTCACCCTCTGCTGGCACGCGGTCAATAGCGCCAACGGCTTTGCCATCAACCAGAATGATGCGCTTGTCGCCATTTCGGACGTCGGAGAGATATTTCTGGATGATCATCGGCTCGCGATAAAACTCGGTGAACAGTTCCATCAGGCTGGTCAGGTTTTCATCACCTGGCTTGATGTGGAACACGCCGGCTCCGCCATTGCCAAACAACGGCTTGACGATCACATCCTCATGCTCAACCCGAAAGTCCAGGATTGCTTGCTTATCCGACGAAATCAGCGTTGGTGGCAAAAGGCCGTCAAAATGCGTGACAAACAGCTTTTCCGGTGCATTCCGTACCTGGGCAGGATCATTCACCACCAGCGTTTTGGGGTGAATGTGCTCCAGAATATGTGTCGCCGTGATGTAAGCCATATCGAACGGTGGGTCCTGGCGCATCAGCACCACATCCATCGTGGATAGGTCAATAATTTCTGGCTCACCCATTGTATAATGGCGGCCAAGTTCGCGGCGCAGTTCAAGGCGCTGTGCCCGCGCTGTCACTTTGCCGTCCCGCAATGACAAGGCATTTGGCAGGTAATGCCAAAGCGTATAGCCGCGCTCCTGGGCCTCTAGGCCCAGCACGAATGAGGAATCGCCATTGATATCAATGGGTTCAACGGGGTCCATCTGGATGGCGACGGCGAGGCTCATGGGCGTATACGCTCCTGCGATGTAAGGTTTCTCAGCCTATGATAGCGATCCTTGCCGCGCCAGCCTATGGTGCGTTCGGAGGCCGCAGGCTGCATGGACTGAATTGTGACCGGCGACCCTTCAAAATATCGCCATAATTCGCTAGATAATGCGTAAGCTTGGCTGTGCCAGTTCTATATCTTGGAGGCGAAACACATGCGCGTATCGACCATCGCAGCCCTAGGCGCGACAATCGGCTTGGCGTTTCTGCTTCAAGGGTGCGGCGATGTTAGTAGCGATGGTACAAATTATCCGGAAACGGAGCGTATCAGCCGTGGCGGCACAGATGCTTATGATCGATCTTCGACAGAGTCGGTTTTTGGCAAAGGCGGGATTGATATATTTGGCGGGAATAGTGACGGGGAAGATGGCGGCGGCGGAGGCGGTACAGGGGTTGCTGTGAACAGTTTCCTGTGGCGCGCGTCACTGGATACGGTCTCTTTCATGCCGCTTTCAGCTGCTGACCCGTTTGGCGGCGTCATTATTACGGATTGGTACTCGCCACCTGAAGCGCCGAACGAGCGATTCAAGCTCAACGTCTTTATTCTGGACCGGCAATTGCGGGCGGATGGTCTGCGTGTGGCCGTATTCAAGGAACAGGCAGCGGGCGGCCAATGGGGGCCTGCACCGCTGGATAAAAAGACTGCAATCAACATTGAGAACCGCATTCTGGAGCGCGCCCGTGAACTCCGCGTCGCTTCTACGGGGGGGCGTGGCTGAGCCTTTCTGGGCGCGGCCTATTTTCCGGGCTTGATCGCTGCCGTTTTGGCGGTAGTTTCACATAACACTTTGAACACGCGCTGCGCCTTTGGTGCGGTTGCCTGCCGTCTATCCCGGAGTATTGAACGATGGCGCGCTATAACGTCGCCGAAACGGAACCAAAATGGCGTGCGCGCTGGGAAGACGGGGAAGTCTTTAAGGCTGTCGCTGATCCGTCCCGGCCCAAATATTACGTGCTGGAGATGTTTCCCTATCCCTCTGGCCGCATTCACATGGGCCATGTCCGGAACTTCACGCTTGGTGATGTTGTGGCGCGATACAAGCGTGCCCAAGGCTTCAACGTGCTGCATCCCATGGGCTGGGATGCCTTTGGCCTGCCGGCTGAAAACGCCGCTTTTGAAGCCAAGGTCCATCCTGGTGCTTGGACACGCGAAAACATCAAGACCATGCGGACCCAGCTTAAAAGCATGGGCTTGTCCTATGACTGGAGCCGGGAACTCGCGACCTGTGAGCCCGAATACTTCAAGCATGAACAAGCGATGTTCCTGGATTTCATGGCCAAGGGCCTCGCCTATCGCAAGGAATCCTGGGTCAATTGGGACCCGATTGAGAACACCGTCCTGGCGAACGAGCAGGTGATTGATGGCTGCGGCTGGCGCTCTGGCGCACCGGTTGAGCGTCGCAAGCTCTCTCAGTGGTTCCTCAAAATCACGGAATACGCTGATGACCTGCTGGCAGCGCTCGACACGCTCGAACGCTGGCCAGACAAAGTCCGTCATATGCAGGGCAACTGGATTGGGAAGTCCACGGGTGCACGCGTCCAATTCTCGCTGACGGATCGGGATGACCGGATCGAAGTCTTCACGACCCGGCCTGACACGCTGTTCGGCGCTTCTTTCTGCGCCCTCTCGCCTGATCATCCTTTAAGCGCTGAAGCCGCCGCTGCGAACCCGGATGCCGCTGCATTCATTGCAAAATGCCGGTCGCTTGGGACGTCTGAGGCAGCGATTGAGAAGGCGGAAAAGCTTGGCTTCGATACGGGTCTCACCGTTAAACACCCGCTGATTGAAGGTGTGGAGCTACCTGTCTACATCGCAAATTTCGTCCTGATGGAGTATGGTACGGGTGCTATTTTTGGCTGCCCTGCCCATGACCAGCGCGACCTCGATTTCGCGCGCAAGTATGGTCTGGACGTGACGCCCGTCGTGCTGCCGCCTGATGCGGACCCGGCTGCCTTCAGTGTGGGCGACGAGGCTTATACTGGCCCTGGCGTTATCTACAATTCTGGCTTCCTGGATGGCATGGAAGTTGAAGCGGCGAAAGCCGCCGCCGCGAAGTCCCTGGAAGGCCAGGGCGATGGTGAATTGGCGACTGTGTTCCGTCTCCGGGACTGGGGCGTATCCCGACAGCGGTATTGGGGTTGCCCGGTTCCCGTCATCCATTGCGACGATTGCGGTGCGCAGCCCGTGCCGAAAGACCAACTGCCCGTCACCTTGCCGGACGATGTGGATTTCGACCATCCAGGCAACCCGCTGGATCGCCACCCGACATGGAAGCACGTCGATTGCCCCTGTTGCGGCAAAGCGGCGGTCAGGGAAACGGATACGTTCGATACCTTCTTTGAAAGCTCCTGGTATTTCTCCCGGTTCACCTCGACCCATAGGGATGACCAAGCGTTTGATCAGGCAGAGCATAATTACTGGATGCCCGTCGACCAATATGTCGGCGGTGTTGAACATGCGGTGCTGCATCTCCTGTATTCCCGCTTCTTCATGCGCGCACTCCGCGATTGCGGCTATGTGAACCTTGATAGTGGGGAGCCGTTCGCTGGGCTGTTCACCCAAGGCATGGTTTGCCACGAGACCTACCGCGCTAAGGATGGCCGCTGGCTGTTGCCGAATGAGATTGATAAGGATGGCAGCGTGGTCACCGAGCTTTCATCGGGCGATGCTGCTGTTCTGGGCCGCTCAGAGAAGATGTCTAAGTCCAAGAAAAACGTGGTGGACCCGGAACTGATCCTCGGCACCTATGGCGCAGATACTGCGCGCCTGTTCATGATGTCCGATAGTCCACCGGAGCGGGACCTTGAATGGACGGAGTCCGGTGTCGAAGGTGCCTGGCGCTACATCAATCGGCTTTGGCGTTTGCTGGATGAGCCGCCGGTTCAGTTTGGTGATGGTGCCGCACCTGATGCCTATGGTGAAGCTGCAACAGCACTTCGCCGGGCCATGCATAAAGCGGTTCATGGTGTCACGGAAGATTTGGAGAAATTCCATTTCAACCGCGCCGTTGCGCGCATTCGGGAGGCGACGAATGCCCTTGCGGACGCAAAGGGCGACGGGCCTGATATGGCCGCTGCATACCGGGAAGGCTTGGAGGCGCTGGTCCGCTTGATCAGCCCAATCACGCCACATATCGCTGAAGAAATGTGGACGCAGCTTGGCCATGCAGAACTGATCGCTGACGCGCCTTGGCCCGTCGCGGACCCGGCATTGATCGTTGATGACATGATCACCATGCCAATCCAGGTCAACGGTAAGCGTCGCGGTTCAATTGATGTGCCGCGCGACCATCCGGAAGATCTCGTGAAAGCGGCCGCGCTTTCGGAAGAAAACGTTGCCCGCAATCTGGATGGCAAAGCGCCGCGCAAGGTGATTGTTGTGCCGAACCGGATCGTCAATGTCGTGGCGTAACCTCATATTCGTTGCTGCAGCGTCACTGACGCTTGCGGCGTGTGGGTTCAAGCCGCTGTATGGTGAGCAATCCACAGGCGCGGGCGCTTCTGGCCCCCTGGCGGTAGAGATTGCACTGATTCCGAACCGCGAAGGGCAGGTAATGCGCTCCGTGCTGCGTCGCCAATTCTCTGGTGCTGCTGTTGCAAATTACCGCCTGGACGTGGCGCTCGCCCAAGCCTCTGCCGTAACAGCTATCGACGCCGCCGGTGACGCGACCCGGCGTCGTGTGACCATGACCGCAGGCTGGCGGCTATCGCCCCTGGCTCCCGGCGGGCCAAAGCCGCTGGATGGACGTGTGCGTGTAGTGGAGGCCTATAACTTGTTGGCCTCAGATTATGCCAACTACACGGCGGAGAGTGCCGCGCGGGAGCGCGCCGCCGCGAGGCTCGCTGAGCTTGTTGCACAAGCAGCGACTGCCCGTGCCACTGCCGCTGGGTGGCGCTAAGTCCATGAAATTGGCCGCCCGAGACATTGAACGGTTCTTGGATGCACCCCCGGATGACCTGCGCGCATGCTTGATCTATGGCGGCGACGCTGGCCAAGTTCGTGAACAAGCCAAGCGGATTGCCAAAACAGTCTGCCCAGACCTGGACGACCCATTCCGTGTCGCTACGCTTGATGGTGCCAGCCTATCGGCTGATCCGGCGCGTTTGGCTGATGAAGCGGCCGCAATGGCGTTTGGCGGCGGTCGCCGCGTTATTCGTTTGCGCAATGTATCTGTTGACCAAAGCAGACACATGGCGGATGTGGTCAAGAACCCACCTGGTGATGCGTTGATCGTAGTCGAAGCGGGTGTCCTCCGCCGCGATGCGGCGATCGTCAAACTGTTTGAGGGCGCACCCCAAGCGGCGGCGATCCCGTGCTATGCCGATGAAGGCCGCGCCCTTTTGTCTTTGCTGGACAAAGCGCTGAAGGAAGCCAATGTTCGCTTGTCCCGGGACGCCCACGCCTACGTCGTCGCCAGGCTTGGTGCGGACAGGGGGGCCACCCGCATGGAGATTGAAAAACTGGTGCTCTATGCGGAATCCGGTGGCGAGATTTCTATAGATGAAGCCGTTGCCGCTATTGGTGACGCAGGTGCTTCTGGCGTTGATGATCTGGTCTACGCCGTGGCATCCGGGGATATCACAGCACTCCACCGCATATTTGACCGGTTGATGGCGGATGGTGTCGCACCCATTGCCATCGTACGCAGTATGGTGATGCATATGACCAAGCTGCGAGCTGTCGCATCCAAAGCCGAAACTGTTGGGCTCGAGTCAGCGATTGGCAGCGTCCGCCCGCCTATCTTCTTCAAGCGGAAATCAGCTTTTGAAGCACAGGCGCGCAAATGGAGCCGCCCACGCCTATCGCTCGCCATAGATCGCTTAATCGCCGTTGAGATCGAGCTTAAATCAACTGGCGTATCCGATAGCTTGGCCCTCTGGCGCGCCTGCTTCGACGTCGCCCGCGCTGGCCGTGCGCGGAGCTGAAGACTAGCTGTGTTCTGATCAGACCTAGGTCCAAACTGGTCATCGGTTATCGCGGACCGATTTGTTCCACCCAAGGATAGTGTTGGGCGGCGTCGATAAGGGCGCGAAGACCAGTGGTTTTAGGGCCGCCAAAAACGGTTGCCAATTCAACATCACGATACATTTTGGGCGCGTCTATTGGCCGGTGTTTTAGCACGGGGTGGAGAAGCGAGAATTCTGGCAATACGCCAACGCCAGCGCCTTCACGGATCATGTTCTGGATCCAGTCTTCGCGTTGTGAGGTAAAGGCGACGTCCAGCATTACATCCTGCTCAGCACACTGCGCATTAAAGGTATCTCGGAACTCGCAGTGTAGTCTGTCCAAGTATTGCTCCCCGCCGATCCGCTTTAATGGAACCGTTTTTGTGTCCTCAAAAGCATGGCCGTCGGGGAATGCGACAACCATGGATTCCCGGTAGAGGGTGGAATAGTCAAGCCGGTCATGGGGTTCGCCGCGTCGGGCGCATAGGGCGCAATCAATGGCACCGGATAGCAGTAGTTCTGGAATTAGATTTGGCGTGACTGGAGCAGCCCCACTGAAGTGGTCCACCCACTGGGATAGTATTTATCCCATCGAAGGAGGATCAGAATATGGCAGGCAAGCGAGATAAACCTGAAGAGATCGTGGCGAAGCTGCGCCAGGTCGAGGTGCTACAGGGCCA
>CALLKY010000053.1 GCA_938083135.1 uncultured Alphaproteobacteria bacterium
TGGCGACAGCACTATAACCGCAAGCGCCCACACAGCGCGTTGGGCTGGCGGCCGCCAGCCCCTGAGGCTGTCCTGCCCCTAGAGCAGAGACCGGCTATCCACTAACATTACACCCGGACCACTTAGTGGGGGCTGACCACCTTCTTCGAAATATTAACCCTCAAGATGGATCACTTCAGTGGAGCTGCTCAATGGGGATCAGGTCAGTCTTCCCTTCCATGCGTCCAAATAGAATCAACCTGTTAAAAACCAAAAAGCCCGACGCTCTTTTGAGAGTCGGGCTTTGGAAACTGGCTCCGCGGGTAGGATTCGAACCTACGACCGATCGGTTAACAGCCGATTGCTCTACCACTGAGCTACCGCGGATCAAGGAGGGCTTAATACCAAACCCGCCTGAAGAATGCGACCCCGAAAATCACGTATTTTCAAAGTCACGCAAACTCTATGCGAAAGCGCGTAAACACTCTCATAACGAAACATGCTTTTGGAGGCACGGAGCGGAATCGAACCGCTGTACGCGGCTTTGCAGGCCGCTACATAACCACTCTGCCACCGCGCCCTTAAAGCACTAAGCTGGCAGGGTTGATAGGCGCCCAAAGCCGCTGCGTCAAGACGCTACTTTATGTGGGGCAAACAGGAGGCTTTCAGATATTCGCATTCGGCGGTAGTGTCCGCCCAGCAAAGTAGCAATTCGAGCGGGATGGACTGGCGCGGAATGGCCAATTTTCAGATTGCACGCACCAAGATGGTCGAGAACCAGCTTCGTGCCAACAAAGTCATGGACGTGAGCCTGGTGGACGCTATGCGCGTCGTACCGAGGGAGAACTACGTCCCCGTAGCTAAGCGAGGCGTGGCCTACGCTGATGAGGACCTGCCAATTGGCGACGGTCGCTCACTGATGGAACCGATGCTGTTCAGCCGGTTAGTCCAGCTTGCAGACGTTGGCCCGGATGACTTCGTGCTCGATGTTGGTGCGGGCATGGGCTATGGGGCGGCTGTCCTGGCGCGCATCTCCAGCGCCGTCATCGCACTTGAATGTGATGAAGGCTTGGCGGAAGCGGCGCAAACTGCACTCTCCAAGGATGGCGCTGCGGATACCGCAGTCGTTCATACAGGCCCATTGACCGAAGGTTGGGCCAATGAAGGCCCATATGACGTGATAATTTGCGAAGGTGCCGTCGCGGACGATCCAGCAACGCTGCTTGGGCAATTGGCCGAAGGCGGGCGGCTTGCTGTCATGCAAAGGGATGCAAGCGGCATTCAGCGGGGAACACTGTTCATTAACCGTAATGGCGCAATCTCCAAGCGGACCGCGTTTGACGGCGCAACACCAATGCTGCCGGGCTTTGAGCCCGCGCCAGCGTTTACATTTTAGTGGGCCGGAGCCTGATCCATATGAAGACCCGAAACACTTCAAACCCCGCATTTTACCTAATGCGCCCCTTACGCTTCGTGCTCGCAGGCACAGTCGCAGCCGGATGCATGATCGGCATGGCAGGTTTGGCCAATGCTGAGACTCTGGCAAGCGCATGGTCGAAGGCGTACCAATCGAACCCAGCCATCGCCGCTGAGCGCGCCCGTGTGCGTAGCGTTGACGAAGGCGTGCCCCAGGCGCGGTCCGGGTGGCGGCCAACTGTGTCTGTCACAGGCAGTACCGGCATTCAGTATGTTGACCAGGAACTTGCGCAAGGTGGTAGCGGTGACGATACCATCTTCCCAACAACGATCACCGGCCAGGTTTCGCAACCCCTATATCGGGGCGGTCGCACAGGTGCAGATACATCCCGCGCCGAATCGGAAGTCCGCGCAGCCCGCGCTGGCCTAACGAATGTGGAGCAGCAAGTGCTGTTCTCCGTCGGGCAGGCCTATATGGATGTGCTTCGGGACAAAGCCGTTGTTGACCTCAACACAAACAACATCAACGTGCTGGAACGCCAACTGCAAGCTACGCAGGACCGCTTCAGTGTTGGCGAAGTCACCCGAACGGATGTGGCGCAAGCCGAATCCCGCCTCGCCCGTTCAAAGGCGGACCTGAAGACGGCGGAGGGCAATCTCCAGACATCGCGCGCAGCCTATGCCCGCCAAGTTGGCGAGCCGCCCGACAATCTGGAACCGCCGACAACGCCCAACGGCGTTCCTGCCAGCCTTGAAGATGCTGTACAGCGGGCTGCGGTTAACAATCCAGCCGTTGTCCAAGCCCTTAACCTGCATCAGAGCGCGAAGCACACTGTTGATCTGGTTGAAGGGGAGCTGAACCCAACGGTCGCGCTTAACGGGCAACTCCAGCAGTCCTTCAATTCAAGCCGGAATGTGGACCAAACCACGGTCGCCCAGGCCACCGTTGATCTGACGGTGCCGCTGTACCAATCCGGGTCCGTCTATTCCCGTGTGCGCGCGGCCAAGCAGGCCGAATCGCAGCGCCTGCAATTGATTGAAGACAATCGCCGCCAAGCGGTTGAAGCCTCAACCCAGGGCTGGGAGCAATTGGTCGCGACCCGCGCGCGGATCGATTCGCTGGAAAGTGAAATTCGGGCGAATGAAATCGCGCTTGAAGGCGTGCAGCAGGAAGCCCTGGTCGGCACCCGAACCGTGCTCGACATTTTGGACGCGGAACAGGAACTGCTTGATTCACGCGTTAATCTGGTTCGTGCCCGGCGCGATGAATATGTGGCGGTCTTTAATCTGCTCGCAGCGGTCGGTTCTATGACCGCTGAAGGGTTGGAGTTGGATGCACAGCGCTACGACCCATCGGTTTACTATCAATCCGTTCGGGACAAATGGTTCGGCACAAGCGTCCGCAAATGATACCGACGGTGCGGGAAGCGCTGGGAGCGATAAAGCATGAGCAAAGATAAAGCCGACGGACAGGAGTCCGAACAGTCGATGGAGGATATCCTCGCCTCCATCCGCAAAATCATCTCCGATGAAGATGAACCTGAAGATGGGTCATCTTCCAGCAGCTATGCCGATGATGAAGACATCAGTGATGCCGAAAGCGCTGGTGATGTCGATGATGCGGATGATGATGATGTGCTCGAACTGAGTGACCCGCTGCCCGATGACGAGCCAGAACCCGTGGCCGCAAGCAGCGCTAGCGCCGTCACCGATGAGCCTGATCAACATGACGATGAAGCGGATGCCGGTGATCTTCTGGTCGTAGAAGATATGGAAGAGACAGAGGAAGCAGTTTCAGAAGCTTCATCCGTCGCAGCTGAGGCCGAAGCAGACGATGACGACGACGATGAATTCGGACTCGTCTTCGAAGACGCCCCGGATGAGCCCGAAGAAGATGATGCCGAAGAGGACGATGTGGAAGAGCCGGAGATAACCGTCGCCCCACAAACCTCGGCTGAAGCGCTTCAAAGCGGCCTGCTCTCCCCTGAAGCAGCGGCATTATCTGCAGGCGCACTTGCAGCACTTCGCAGTGGCGATAAAGTCACGGGGGCCATGGGTATCGGCGCTAGCGGTAACACTGTTGAAGCCCTGGTTGCAGACCTGCTGAAACCGATGCTGAAGCAATGGCTGGACATCCACCTGCCCAGCATGGTCGAAAACCTCGTGCGCGAGGAAATTCAACGTATTCAGCGCCAGGATAAAGACTGAGCGCAGCCTATGAGCGTGGGCTGAGACCCGCCAGGAAGCTAAGACCAATGCCCTTAGAGAAGACCTACGACCCGGCAGCCGCCGAAGGGCCGCGCTATGAGGCATGGGAGCGGGCGAACGCGTTCGCCGCAGACCCCGCCAGCGCTGCAGACCCATATGTGATCATGATGCCGCCGCCGAATGTCACTGGCAGCCTACATATGGGCCATGCACTGACATTCACCCTGCAAGACGTGCTGATCCGCTATAATCGGATGACCGGTAAGGACGCACTTTGGCAGCCGGGCATGGACCATGCGGGCATTGCAACGCAGATGGTGGTCGAACGCCAACTGGCCGAAAAAGGCGTATCCCGCCGGGATCTCGGCCGTGAGAAATTCCTGGACCGCGTTTGGGAATGGAAAGGCGAATCCGGCGGCGAAATTATGAAGCAGTTGACGCGCCTTGGTGCCTCTGCCGACTGGCCGCGTGAACGCTTCACCATGGACGAAGGCCTTAGCGACGCTGTCCGCAAAGTCTTCATCGAGTTGTACGACCAAGGCCTCATCTATAAAGACCAACGCCTCGTCAACTGGGACCCGAAGCTGGAAACGGCGATTTCAGACCTTGAGGTGCTGCCGACAGAAACCAACGGCCATCTCTGGCATTTCCGATATCCGATTGAAGGCGAAGATGGCGCGCACATCACCGTCGCCACAACCCGGCCCGAAACCATGCTGGGTGATACTGGCGTCGCGGTGCACCCCGATGATGAGCGCTACAAGCACCTTGTCGGCAAGCATTGCATCCTGCCACTCGTTGGCCGTCGCATCCCCATTGTTGCGGATGAATATGCGGACCCAGAAGCAGGCTCCGGTGCCGTCAAAATGACACCAGCCCATGACTTCAACGACTTTGAAGTCGGCCGTCGCCAAAACTTAGAGATGATCAACATTCTGGATCGCCAGGGCCGGATCAACGAAAACGCGCCCGAAAAATACCAGGGCATGGATCGATTTGAGGCCCGCAAGGTTGTTGTCGCCGATCTTGAAGCGGAAGGCTTGCTCGAGAAGATCGAAGACCATGCGCACACAGTTCCTTATGGCGACCGTGGCGGCGTGCCGATTGAGCCCTATCTGACCGTTCAGTGGTATGTGGACGCTGAAACCCTGGCCAAGCCCGCGATTGCAGCAGTGGAGGATGGGCGCACCAAGTTTGTGCCGGAGAATTGGTCAAAGACCTACTTCGAATGGATGCGCAATATTCAGCCCTGGTGTATCTCCCGCCAGCTTTGGTGGGGCCATCGTATTCCGGCGTGGTATGGGCCTGATGGCGAGATTTTCGTCGCAAATGATGAGGCGGGTGCCAAAGCGAAAGCCCGCGCCCATTATGGCGAAGATAAACCGTTGGAGCAGGACCCAGACGTCCTAGACACCTGGTTTTCCTCTGCACTTTGGCCGTTCTCAACCATCGGCTGGCCTGAAGAAACGCCTGAGCTGGAGAAATATTATCCGGGCGACGTGCTCGTAACCGGATTTGACATCATCTTCTTCTGGGTTGCCCGGATGATGATGATGGGCATGCATTTCATGGATGATGTGCCGTTCCGCACGGTCTACATCCACGCGCTGGTCCGCGATGAAAAAGGCCAAAAAATGTCCAAGTCCAAAGGGAACGTGATCGATCCCCTGGAACTGACGGACAAATATGGCGCTGATGCTGTACGCTTCACGCTTGCCGCCATGGCAGCCCAGGGCCGGGACATCAAGCTGGCTGAAAGCCGGGTCGAGGGCTACCGGAACTTCGCGACGAAGCTTTGGAACGCTGCCCGCTTCTGCGAAATCAATGAATGCGTCATTGATCCTGATTTTGACCCTACCGCCTGTAAAGTCACGCTGAACCGTTGGATTGTCGCTAAGACAGCCGCCACCCGCGATGATGTCACGCGCGCATTGGAGAGCTACCGGTTCAATGAAGCCGCGAACGCCCTGTACCAATTTGCTTGGGGCACGTTCTGCGATTGGCAGCTTGAGTTCGCAAAGCCAATCTTGTCCGGTGAAGACAGAGAAGCGGCGGCTGAAACCCGCGCAACGATCGCCTGGACACTCAACCGCTTAATGCGGTTACTGCATCCGATCATGCCATTCCTGACGGAAGAGATTGCAGAGAAGTGCAATCTGAACGGCGCGGATTCGCTCATTTCCAGCGCTTGGCCAGCCGAAGAGCCGGAGTTAGCGGCACCCGACGCTGTCGCTGAAATCGATTGGGCGATCCGCTTTGTTAGCGCAATCCGCACCGTTCGTGCGGAGTGCAACATTCCACCTGGCGCACGCCTGCATGCGCATCTATCTGGCGCCAGCGACGACACCCTCGCCCGCCTCAATCGGAATAACGAGCCTGTCCGCCGCTTAGCACGCCTGGAAACCATCACGACAGATGGCGCAGCGCACACTAAGGGTGCCGTACAGGCTATCGTCGATGAAGCGACAATTGCGCTCCCCATTGGGGACGTGATTGACCTGGATGCTGAGCAAGCCCGCCTCGCCAAGGAAATCGACAAGGTGGAGAAAGAAATTTCCGGCATTGACAAGCGCCTTGGCAATGAGAAATTCACGGCGCGGGCACCTGCGGAGGTCGTGCAGGAAAACCGGTACCGTCGCACAGCTTTCGTCTTACAGCAGGAAAAACTGCAGGGCGCGCTTGCACGCTTGAAGGCGCTTTAATCCGGCCTTTACCATGAACCCTGTCTGATGCCACCTCACGCCGAGGAGCATTGGCTATGGAATTGGATGGCAGCGACCTACGTATCCGCGCGATGGTGGAAACCTATGAGCGTGCGGTGCAAGCCATGCGCGAAGGCCGGACCGCGGCAGCGATTGACGGGTTCCGCTCTCTCGTCCCCCAGGCGAAGCGCATCAGCAGCCTGGACGCGATGTGCGTCGCCAGCGCCGCTCTGCACCAAGTCTCCAAATTGACCGACGGTGCCATGAAAGCGGCTGACACAGCAGCGGCTGAAACGATGCTGGCGAGCCTGGCGCCGGGATCAGAACCGACCTGGATGTTGCAATTCGCACTGGCGAGCCACGCGGCGCACGAAAATGATCCCGCCGCCGCCATAGCATTATTTGACCAAGCCAATGCCGCTAAGCGCGCCACCATGCATTATCAAGCCGATACGGTTGATCAGTTCTTTGATGCGCTGATCAGATGCTTTGATGTCGGCATGATTGACCGGCTCTCGCGCACGGGCGACCGGGACGCCAAGCCCGTCTTCATCGTCGGCATGCCCCGCTCTGGCACGACATTGGTCGAACAGATCATCGCGAGTATTCCGGGTGTACATGGCGCTGGCGAGTTATCTGCCGTCGCGAACCTCGCGCGGGATGTTTACAAGCATGAAGGTGCCTGGCCCGGCGGTGCCCAGGCGCTAACGCCAGAACGGGCAACAGCTCTCAGTGCGCAGTATATGGCGACGGTCGCAAAGCGCGCGCCAGACGCGGACCGCATAGCCGACAAGATGCCGATGAACTTCCAGAACCTTGGTCTGATCATGGCCCTATTTCCAAACGCAAAAATCCTGCACATTGAACGGGATGCTACGGACACCTGCTTCAGCTGTTATCGCCAGCTCTTCACCGGTGATGTTTCTTTCTCCTATCATCAGCAGGAGCTTGGCCGTTATCACACCAATTATGTCCGCCTCATGCAGCATTGGCGGATGGCAGCGCCCGGGCGTATTCACGATGTGAGCTATCGCGGCCTGATCGAGAATTTTGAGGACGAGGCCCGCGCCATGGTCGATGCCATCGAAATGCCTTGGTCCGATGCGGCGCGCGCTTTCCACAAAACGGAGCGGGAAAACGCGACCGCCAGCGCCCATCAAATGCGTCAGCCGTTGTTCCAAACAGGACTGAACACGGCTGAGGCTTACAAGCCCTATCTGGCACCGCTGCTGGACGCCCTTACAGGAAGTCCCGCAGCATCGCCACAAGCGGCTTATCAGCCGGCGGCATAGGATATTTCAGCATCTCTTGCGGCGTCGCCCAGGCAAGCCGCTGGCCTTCTAGCCCTGTAGGATTGCCTTCCCACACGCGACAAACATAAAGCGGCATCAGCAGGTGAAACGCCTCATAGGTGTGGCTGGCAAATGTGAATGGTGCCAGGCAAGACGCGACAGTGTCGATGCCTAACTCTTCCTGCAATTCCCGAATGAGCGCGGCTTCTGGCGTCTCCCCAAGGGCAACCTTGCCACCTGGAAATTCCCACATCCCAGCCAGATTCTTCCCCTCTGGCCGTTCTGCAAGCAAGACGCGGCCATCGCGGTCCACCAATGCGACCGCGACGACCAGCAGGGTCGGTAAACCAGGCTCGCTCAACTGCGATAGTCCGCGTTGATTTCGAGATAGCCGTGGGTCAGGTCGCAAGTCCAAACCGTCGCTTTGCCGCGACCAAGGCCGATATCAACTTCGATATCGATTTCCTGGCCTTTCATATGCGCAGCAACGGGCGCTTCGTCATAGCCTTCAACCACCATGCCATTGGCCGTGATTTCCGTGCCGCCAATGAGGATGCGCAGCAGGTCCCGCTCCGCCTTCTCACCAGACTTGCCAACCGCCATGACGATCCGGCCCCAGTTCGCGTCTTCCCCCGCAATGGCTGTTTTCACCAAAGGCGAATTGGCGATTGAAAGCCCAATGCGTTTGGCCGCACCCGGCGATGTCGCACCCGTCACACGGACAGCGATGAACTTGGATGCGCCCTCCCCGTCCCGGACCACCTGTTGGGATAGATCCATGCAGATCGCCAAGAGTGCCCGCTTAAAGTCCTTGAGAGACGGATCATTGGCGCTTTCAGGTTGGGCATTGCCGGCCTTAGCTGTCGCCGCCAGCAGGACCGTGTCAGATGTGGATGTGTCGCTATCTACAGTGATGCAGTTGAAGGTCTTGTCTACGGCCCGCGTCAGCAATGTCTGCAGGACCGGCTGCGGAATATCAGCGTCCGTGCATATGTAACCCAGCATCGTCGCCATATCAGGCGCGATCATGCCAGAACCTTTGACAATACCGTTCAGGCGCACGTCTACGCCGCCGATCTTCGTCGTTTCCGTCGCGACTTTGGCGAACGTGTCCGTTGTCATGATCGCAGCGGCTGCTTTTTCCCATCCGCCAGGCTGCAGCTTAGGTCCAAGCGCGCGCACGCTGTTTGGTATGGCATCCTGGGGCACCGGTTCCCCAATAACACCCGTTGATGACACATAGACCGCCAACGGGCTGCAACCGAACACGTCTGCAGCCGTCTTGATCGTTTCCTGCACAACAACATCGCCAGCGCGGCCAGTGAATGCATTGGCGTTGCCGGAATTGACCACAAGCGCGCGGGCATCCCCGCCAGCCGCCAGGGCATCAACGCAGTGTTCGACCGGTGCCGAACGGGTTTTAGACTTGGTGACGACGCCGGCCATGACGGAGCCAGGGTCAAATGCCATAACCATTACGTCATCGCGGCCTTTGTAGCGGACGCCGCTATTCATTGTGCCGATTTGCACGCCGGCCAACGGCGGAAGGTTGGGCACCGATTCGGGTGCCAGAGGAGACCGTTGCATTATTATTTCTTACCTTGATCCGCCGGGATCTGATCTGCCGGCACCCGTTTCAATTCGATCGGCGAGCCATCGGGGGTAAACCGCTGGATCGTCGCATCTTCCCTAAGCTTCGTCAGCGCCGCGATCATGGCTTCCGTGCGGGCTTCTTCGGCAAGCTTCGGCGCGGCCTCATAGAAGGGCGGCGGCGGCACTTGCTTCGTTTCCATGACCTTGATCACGTGAAAGCCGAACTGTGTTTTCACCGGCGTCTTGGTATGCTCACCGGCTTCCAATGCGAATGCTGCTTTGGAGAATGACGGCACCATTTGGCCTTCACCAAAGAAGCCCAGGTCGCCCCCCTTAGGGCCTGATGGGCCAACAGAATGCTCTTTCGCTAGGGCTACAAAGTCGCCGCCAAGGCCCAGAAGCTCAATGATTTCCTTTGCAAGCTCTTCTGTTTTAACGAGAATATGGCTGGCTTTCACCTGCTTAATGCCGTCCTTACCCAGTGCTTCATATCGGCGGCGAAGGGCCACTTCGGACATCGCCTCCTCGCCGATTTTCTGCATGTAAGCATCTGCCAGCACAGCGTCTTGCGCTGCTTTCAGCCGTGTTTTCACGGCTGGCGTGTCAAGCAATCCAGCATCTTTACCGGCACGGGCGGCGAGATCTTGGTCAATGACCCGATCCATAATGGTGATGTAGAATGTCTGTGGGTCCAGCTGGCCAAGGTCTTTGCCAAAGGCTTGGAGCGCGTCTTGCAGGCGGCTCAAACGGATCGGCTCGCCGTTCACAATCGCGACAATCTGATCATCTTCACTCGGCATAGCCGCAGCCGCTGGAGCAGGTTCTGTTTTCGGCTTCGATGTATCTTGGGCCAATGCAGGCGCTGTGTTCAGCGCCAGGATCGCAGAAAGCGCCAGGCCAGTAATCATCCGCATATGCGGTCTCCTCATGCAAAATTGCGCGCCAAGATTAGCACTTCGACGCATTTGGCGAAGGCGTTCCAGCCCGTCATTCGTTGACAGGGCCGCACCTCGCACTTATCTGTCAAGGACCGTTGTTATGCTTGCAGCGGCGATTGCGCAACACGCGCCCATTTTATCCAGATATTGAGGCCCATATGTTCGGCGCCATCGTTAAGCGCGTGCTAGGCACTGCGAATGATCGTTACATTAAGTCGCTCCACGCGACCGTAGCAAAAATCAATAACTTAGAGCCCGAGTTTGAGGCTTTAAGTGATGATGAAGTGCGTGCGCTCACGCCCAAATTCCAGGCGCGCTTAGCCGCTGGTGAAACGACCGACGACCTTTTGCCGGAAGCTTTCGCTGCTGTGCGGGAAGCCGCGAAGCGCACCCTTGGCCAACGCCACTTCGATGTGCAGCTGATGGGCGGCATTGTTCTGCACACCGGCATGATCGCCGAAATGAAAACCGGCGAAGGCAAAACCCTGGTCGCCACGCTTGCCGTGTATTTGAATGCACTTGAAGGCAAAGGCGTGCACGTCGTCACCGTGAATGACTATCTGGCCCAGCGCGATGCTGGCTGGATGAGTGCGGTTTATAATTTCCTTGGCCTCAGCGTTGGCTGCATTTTGGGTGGCCTGTTGGACGACGAGCGGCGCGTACAATACGCCCAGGATGTCACCTATGGCACCAACAACGAATTCGGCTTCGATTATCTACGCGATAATATGAAGTTCCGCCTGACGGACATGGTCCAGCGCAGCTTCAACTACGCCATTGTTGATGAAGTCGATTCGATCCTCATCGACGAAGCGCGGACACCGCTGATTATCTCCGGCGCTGCCGAACAATCCTCAGAGCTGTATCAGAGCGTGAATGCGGTGATGCAGCACATCCAGCCTGATGATTACGAGAAAGATGAAAAGTCCAAAGCCGTTGGCATGTCTGACTCCGGTTCCGACCGGGTGGAAGAACTTCTGCGTGAAGCTGGCATTCTGACCGAAGGCGGATTGTACGATATCGCCAATGTGTCGATCGTCCACCACGTCAATCAAGCGCTTCGGGCGCACACCCTGTTTGAGCGCGACGTTGATTACATGGTCCGCGACGACAAGGTCGTCATCATTGACGAATTCACCGGTCGCGCCATGGATGGGCGGCGCTTCTCAGAAGGCCTGCATCAGGCGCTGGAAGCCAAAGAAGGCGTTGAAATTCAGGTTGAGAACCAGACGCTGGCGTCTATCACCTTCCAGAACTATTTCCGGCTCTACCCAAAACTTGCTGGCATGACCGGCACGGCAATGACGGAAGCGGGTGAGTTTGACGAGATTTACAAGCTGAACGTGGTGGAAATGCCAACGAATGTCAGCGTCTCCCGCGAAGACTTCGACGATGAAGTTTATCGCTCCATGAAGGAGAAAAACCGCGCCATTGTTGCTGAAATCAAGGAACGGAATGCTAAAAAGCAGCCGATCCTTGTCGGCACCGTCTCCATCGATAAATCAGAGTTGCTGTCTGAGGAACTGAAGGCCGCAGGCGTTGAGCACGCGGTTCTAAACGCCCGTTACCATGAGCAGGAAGCGAAGATCATCGCGCTCGCCGGCAAGCCAGAGGCTGTCACAATCGCCACCAATATGGCTGGTCGCGGTACGGATATTCAGCTTGGCGGCAACCGCGACATGATGCTGGCTGACATGCTGTCCGATGTTAACGATGAGGCCGAACGCGCCCGCATCACTGCTGATGTTGAGGCCGAAATCGCCAGCGACAAGGTCATAGCACTTGAAGCGGGCGGCCTGTTCGTTCTGGCAACAGAACGACATGAAAGCCGGCGAATCGACAATCAGCTTCGCGGTCGCTCAGGCCGACAAGGGGATCCTGGCGCATCCAAATTCTATATCAGCCTTGATGATGATCTAATGCGCATCTTTGGGTCGGAGCGGATGGACAGCGTGTTGCGCCGTCTTGGTCTCAAAGAAGATGAGGCCATTGTGCATCCGTGGATCAACCGCGCACTGGAGAAAGCCCAGGGCAAGGTCGAAGCGCGTAACTTCGAAATTCGCAAAAACCTTCTCCGCTATGACGATGTGATGAATGACCAACGTAAGGTCGTTTATGAGCAGCGCCGCGAGATCATGGACGCGGAAGACGTTCGTGAAACCGTCGAAGACATGCGCCGCCAAGTGGCGGAGGATCTCGTCGCCGAACATATTCCAACGAATGCACTGCCAGATCAGTGGGATGTAGACGGCCTGCAAGCCGCACTCGTCGCCAATCTAGCGCTGGAATACCCAATTGCCGATTGGGCTAAGGAAGAAGGCATCGCTGACGAGGAAATCCTTGAACGCATTCAAGCGGACATGGATCGGCGCATGGCAGAGAAAGCGGCCAATTATGGGCCTGAGGTCATGCGGTTCGCGGAGAAAAGCGTCCTGCTGCAATTGTTGGATCAGGTCTGGAAGGATCACTTGCTGGCGCTTGATCACCTGCGCCAGGGTATTGGCCTCCGCGCCTATGCCCAGCGTGATCCGCTGAATGAATACAAGCAGGAAGCATTCAGCCTGTTTGAAGGCATGCTCGGCCGCCTCCGTACCGCTGTCAGTGCCACGCTCGTGCACCTACAGGTCGACACACAGGTGCCAGAACCAGGCCCCGCGACTGAAATGGGTGAAATGTACGAAGAGCACCCCGACGCCGGCGGCATTGATGACATGGATGCAGCCGACGGCTCACCCCCTCCGACCCGCGCAGAACCCAGGCAATCACGGTTAGCGTCTGACGCAGCCGTTGACCCGAATGATCCGTCAACCTGGGGCCGGGTGCCGCGTAACAGCAGCTGCCCCTGTGGGTCTGGCAAGAAATTTAAGCACTGCCACGGTAAGGTTTAACACACTGTAGCGAGCCGCAGCCGCTTCAAAGCTGCCGCTCGCTTTACAAGCTATTAATTAGCAGGCTAATACATAGTAACATTATTATAAGACACCTTATAGATAGGATGGCGCATGACTGACGCGCTCCCCAATGTTGGCCGACAGGTAGGCCTGCTGGCCCGGCTGTGGAGGACAGAACTGGATAATCGGTTGCGCCCCCATGGCCTGTCACAAGCGCGCTGGCTGTTGCTGCTGCATCTCGCCGACAGTGACAGAGGTCTCGCACAGCTAGATCTTGCTGTGCTGGCAGGTGTCACAGGGCCGACGCTGGTGCGCCAGATCGATCAGCTGGAAACGGCAGGCTTTGTGCAACGCCGTGAAGATGACAACGACAGGCGCGTCAAACGCGTCACCCTAACAACAGCAGGCCGCGCGAAGCTGGAGGACGTAGACAAAGTCGCCTCTGCACTCCGCGCCGACATGCTCACCGATTCCGATCCGAAAGAGATAGAGGCCATGATGGCACTTCTGGCGAAACTGACCCGCCGTATCGAGACCCTTTCCTCTGCTGAAGCGAAGGGAGCAGCCTGATATGTCAACGGATAATGATACAAAGCCAGCCGCTGAACCTGCTCCGGCTGAGCAGGCAAGAATAACAACCGAGGCCAGCCCGCCCCCAAATATCCGGCGCAAGCGGGGCGGCATGCGGTTCATCCGCTATGGCGTAATAGGCTTGGTCGCGATCGCGGCCGTCGTATTCGGTGCGCGTGAAGTCATCAGTCGCATGACCCATGTGTATGAATATGACGCCCGCGTTGTCACAGATCACGTGACCATCTCAAGCCGGGTCGATGGTGTTTTGCGCGATCTGAAGGTTGATACAGGTGACAAGGTGACTGCTGGTGCTGCACTGGCACAAATGGATGATCGTGTTCCGGCCCTTGAGCTGAGAGCGCTTCAAGCGGAATTGGCCGCGCTACAAACCGAACGCAGCCAATATATCGCCCGCTCTAGCATGGTCACGCAACAGACAGACAGCCGCTACAAGACGCGCTTGACCAGTATCCGGGCAGAACGCGCAAGGCGCGGCGCACTGGTGGCGGAACTTCGCCTAGCACGGCAGGAATATAAGCGTTTCAAGAGCCTGTTTGATAAGCGTGTGATCGCCCGTTCACGTCTTGACCGGGCCGAATCAGAAGTGTCCCGCCTTGCCAGTGATGTTCGCCGGGCAGACGCTGAAATTGCGTCATCCCGTGGCGAAGCGCAGGAAGCACAAGCCGATAAGGCCGAACTGTCTGTGATTGAACAGGAAGCCGCACTTGTCGATTTTAAGGAAGCTATGCTCCGCGCCCGCATTGCCCGGCACGAAGCACTGCTGAGCTACCGCACGATCCAAACTCCGAAGGCAGGCGTGATCGACAGGGTGTTCGTTGAAGAAGGTGAATTCCTGGGCGAAGGCCGGCGCGTGCTGATGCTGCACGATCCAGAAAACACATGGGTCGAGGCAAACATCAAGGAAACCCAGGTCCGCCGTCTCAAAGTTGGCCAAAGGGTCGCTATTGATGTTGATGCTTATCCAGACGACAAGTTCATCGGGCGCGTCGCCAAGATCGGCGGGGCTGCAACATCTAGTTTCGCCCTGCTACCAACGCCAAATCCAAGCGGCAACTTCACCAAAGTCACCCAACGCATTCCGGTGAAGATCACGTTTGAACAGCGCCCACGCCCATTGGCACCCGGCATGATGGTTGAGGTTGAGATCGATACCCGCGAAGGCGGCTGATCCGGCCCTGCCAGATGCAAGCCAACCTGCCGACTTATGCCCAGTATTCGGAGACCCAGCGCTGGTTGATGACTGGTGCCACGTTGATCGGCATGATCGCCATGGTGCTGTCGTCAACAAGTGTCACGGTGGCCGTGCCGAATGTGATGGGCGCGTTTGGGGTTGGCCAAGATAAGGCGCAATGGCTTTCCACCGCTTATTTCGCGGCCATGACTGGCGCGATGCTCCTGACATCATGGCTGCAAAACAGGTTTGGCCAACGCACCGTCTTTCTCGGCACAATGATCGCATTTGCGGCCGGGTCATTCCTGGCGGCAGGTGCGCCGGATATGACGACGATTATCATCGCTCGCGTCATCCAAGGCTTCAGCGCAGGCCTGATCCAACCCTTCACAATGTCGATCATTTTCACCGTGTTCCAGCCCGAGCGGCGCGGAACGGCGATGGGCTTGTTTGGGCTCGGTGTGGTGCTGGCACCCGCCCTCGGCCCTGCCATGGGCGGCATTATCGTCGATGAATTGGGGTGGCGCGTCGTCTTCCTCCTGCCTTTGCCGCTCACTGCCGTCGCCACACTGGCTGGAGCCGCCTTCCTGCCGAACCGCAGGCCTGGTCCTGCAGGCAAGTTTGATTGGATCGGCCTGATCCTGCTTTGCCTTTCGCTGGGCCTATTGCTAGACGGCCTAGCAAGCGGTCGCAGATACGGTTGGTCATCAGACAGGATAGTATTGGAGCTAACGCTCGGCATCCTGGCGACGCTTGGGTTCATCCTGCGCCAACTCACCATACGCGCGCCGATGCTAGATCTGCGCCTTTACACCAATCTACAGTTCGCCTCTGCCGCTGTGGTTGGGCTGATCTTTGGCTTTGGGATGTTCGGGTCAATCTACGCCATCGCTGTATTTATGCAGCAAGTGCAGGGCTTTTCCGCGACCAAAGCCGGGGTCGCGTTGATCCCCGCCGGCATTCTGATGACCATTATGTTCCCAACCGCAGGCCGCCTTGTGGATAGGTTCCCAGCCTATGTTTTGATCATGATCGGGCTGGTCTGGTTCTGCGTTGGCTTTGCGCTGATGTCGATTGCGGATGCAAGCACGCCCTATTGGCTGTTTGTCTTCTTCACGCTCGTAAACCGTTTTGGCCTATCGCTGATTATCCCATCGCTAAATACCGGCGCGCTTAGATCGCTGCAGCCCGATCAAGTCGGCCAAGGTGCGGGGATGGTGAATTTCGTGCGGACGCTTGGGGGTGCGGCTGGGGTCAATCTGATGGTGGTGTTCCTAGAGGGTGCTACGGCGAACCACACGCAGACGATTGTTTCAAGCCAAACGCCAGACAATAGCGCCTCCCGCGAATTGCTGCGCCAGACGGAGCAATTGATGCGAGACGCAGGCGTATCAGCAACGGATGCAGCGGCAGGCGCGCTCCAATATCTAGGGCAGACCGTCTATGCCCAAGGGCTGACACAGGGCTTCCAGGACACGTTTATGCTAACGGCATTCATCGCTGCCGCGGCACTCATCCCCGCCTACATCATGGGTCGGGATGCCCGCCGCGCGCGCTGAACTTAGTCTGCCTGGTCAATCAGATGCAGGAATGATCCAGCAACCCGCCCCCGAACAGCGCCGAACGCGCCAAGCGGTTTGCCAGTCGCGTCCTCAGCGGTAGCGAAGGATGGCAAATCTGTTGGGCGCTGTACTTCCTCGGCGTGGTGGTGCTCATGGCCACGATACCCGCCGCCCAAAATAGGCGAGGCCTGCGCCATCCATATGCGCCGATAGCCAAGGCGTGCACGGGCGTCCTGCATGGATGTTTCTATCGGCAACAACCCCGCCATGGCATGCCGCTTGCCTGCCGCATCCGTCAATCCATCACCCAGGACCATATAGCCACCGCACTCGCCGTAGATCAGGGCGGTTTCAGCTGCATGGCGCAGGCCATTTATAAACTTTGTCGAACGCGCGATGCGTCCAGCATGCAGTTCAGGATATCCGCCAGGAAGATAAACGGCATCAGCCGATGCCTCCGGCGCTGCGTCCGCAAGCGGTGAGAATGGGAGGATTTCTGCTCCCGCTGCCCGCCAGCCATCAAGCACATGAGGATAGGCAAACCGGAACGCCTCATCCTGCGCAACGGCGATGCGCTGGCCGAGCGGCGGGATTGGCGTGTAAGGCCCGGTCGCGTGCGCCGAAACTGGTGCTGCCAGCGCCAGCAAGCCATCCAGATCAACGGTTCTGGCAAGGCGACCCGCCATAGCCTCAAACGTCTCCGTCAGGCCCTCATGCTCGCCCGCCTGGACGAGCCCGAGATGCCGCGATGGTAATTCCACCGCAGAATCCCTCCCGATCCATCCGAGCGGATTGACACCAACTGAACGCGCCGCTGCCGCCAGTAGTTCATAGTGCCCAACATGGCCAATCCGCGTGAAAAGCACGCCGGCGATAGTGATGTCGTCTCGGTGACGCGCAAAACCCGATATCAGTGCGGCTGCCGATGCCGCCATGCCGCGCCCGTCAACAACCAGAACGATGGGCACGTTCAGGGCTTGGGCTAAATCCGCTGTCGAGCCTGTGCCATCCCGTGCCCCATCAAACAGCCCCATCACGCCTTCACCGATGATAAGGCTGGCGGAGCCTGCGATGCTGGTCAGCACAGCCTGCTGCGTTTCGGTGCGCATGCCCCAAGGATCAATATTCGGCGCGGTCCGGCCAGCGCCTGCCGCAAGGAATCCGGGGTCGATGTAATCTGGCCCGGTTTTAAACCCGGATACCGCAACGCCACGCTGCCGGAAAGCCGCCAGCAGCAGAGCTGCCGCCACGGTTTTACCAGTGCCAGACGCTGGGGCTGCCAGAATAAATCCGTGTGTGGTCATCTGCAGAGACCTTAGCCTGCGACAGCTGCCTTCAGCGCCTCTGCGATTTCTTCCGGTGCGGAGTTCATGCGGAAATGGCGGTAATATCGGCCCTGCTTATCCATGATGTAGATGTAGGACGTGTGGTCCATCGTGTAGCTGCCGCTTTCCGTCTCACGTTTGGCGTAATAGACCCGGTAGGCTTTGCCCGCCACTGCGACTTGTTCCGGCGTCCCGGTCAGGCCAACCATGTTTTCGTGGAAATTAGCGGCATATTCCTTCACCAGTTCTGGCGTATCGCGGTCTGGATCAATCGTGATGAAGACCGGAGCCACGTCTGCGACCACATCGGCGGGCAAAAGATCAATCGCATCCGCAACAATCGCCAGTTCCGTCGGGCAGACATCCGGGCAGTATGTGAAGCCAAAATAAACGGCCATGACCTTACCGCCGAAGGTCTTCTCCGTTGCGGTTTCGCCATTGCCATTGACCAGGACGAAAGGTCCACCAACCGTGGGCTGGCCCATGATGCCGCCTTCCTGGTTCGGGCCGCCTTCAATGATTTGAAGTGCCACATAGGCAGCACCACCGGCGAAGAGCAGGCATATCCCCGCAAAGCCAAAAATGACCCAGCGGACGATGTTACGTTTCTTAGGTTCACTCATACGATTGCAAGCCTCACGACAACGGTAATGCCAAAAGCGATTTGAATTACGGCGATGAAACTACTGCGGCTTTGCACCTTAATGAGCGCCCGTTGGATCGAAAGCTCCTCTGTCCGCATCGCCTCCAGCTTTGCCTCTTCACCAAGATCTTCGACATCATCATGATTGGCATTTGCAATATCGCTAACAATGTCACTCTTGGCGTCCGCGCCCGCCGTAGAATCCGCACTCGGTGGCCTGTTTTGCATGCGAAGATCATCCAGATTGTGCGCGATTGGCAGCAACCAGTAGCGCCCATAAAGCGCCATTACCGCGATCAATGCCATCATGCCCGCTTCAATTGGCCGTGGCAGCGCCAGCAATGCCGCTGCAAAACCGCTGAAACAGGCGAGCATCAGATAGTAAATCTGAAAGGCCTCCCGCAAAAACTTGGCAGCATTGTCGGCATCCAGCGTCATAAACGCGATCCTGCCGATAAACAGTGTCATTGCTGGAATGAGGCCCAGCGCAAGTGCAGCCCAAATCGCTGCAATGCCGATCATAAATTCTTCTGCCATCCGGCGCATTCTCCCGTCGCACAACCTGGCGCTTCCAGCTAAGATATAGCTTGAAGGGCGGATCACCGTCAGCCCACGAGAGATAGATAGTCCGTGATGGAGAATGTCGGCATGAGCCGCATCGTCGCGCGCCTTGCAGGCGCAGGCCTAATTTTTGCATTTGGCATGAGCGCTCAGGCCTCCCCCAAAGGCTATGATGTTGACCGCCTGTTGCGCCAGCCCACACCGGATTGGCTGCATGCTCCGGCATCACCACCGCAATATCAGGCCGCACCGCCAGCCTATGCGCCACAGCCACTGGACCGCATTCCCCGCATGCCAGCACCCGCAGTTCTGCCAGAGGAAGGCGCTTTGACCGTCCCGCCACCATTGCCGGTCTATCAAGCGCCACCGCCACAAACATCGCCCCTACAAACATCGCCCCTACAAACCGCCCCTGCAGCACGCCAGGTTATCCGCGCGCCAGGCAGCCCACGCTCCACCGTATCCGGCGCATGGTCGCCACGACGGTAAAAGATCACCGTAAAGCCCATCCGCCGCGTTGACAGCGCGCGCCGACGTTCGCATTGTCCTGACGAAATCCGATTAGCCTGCAAGAAAGCCTGAGCCCATGTCCTACGCCGAACTTGAACGTACCATTGAAGCCGCCTGGGAAGACCGGGACAGCATTTCACCAACGACAAAAGGTGCCGTCCGCGATTCTATTGAAGCTGCACTCGATGCGCTTGATACCGGTGAAATCCGTGTTGCCGAAAAGACATCCGGCGAGTGGGTCGTAAACCAGTGGTGCAAGAAGGCGGTACTCTTGTCCTTCCGCCTGCACAATTCTGCACCCATGGCAGGCGGTGCTGTCGATCCCGAGCGCGGCCGTTCCGCTTGGTACGATAAAGTCGCGTTGAAAACGTCAGGCTGGGGCCGCGAGCAGTTTGAGAAAGCTGCGTTCCGGTCTGTCCCTGGCGCAATCGTCCGCCGCTCCGCCTATATCGCGCCGAATGCAGTGCTGATGCCAAGCTTCGTGAACCTCGGTGCCTATGTCGGCGAGAACACGATGGTTGATACGTGGGCGACTGTCGGTTCCTGCGCGCAGATTGGTAACAACTGCCATCTCTCAGGCGGCGTCGGCATTGGCGGCGTATTGGAGCCGATGCAGGCCAACCCTGTCATCATCGAAGACAACTGCTTTATCGGCGCGCGCAGCGAAGTCGTTGAAGGTGTGATTGTTGAAGAAGGGTGTGTCCTGTCTATGGGCGTGTTCCTTTCCCCCTCGACTAAGATTGTGAACCGGGAAACTGGCGAGATTCATCGTGGCCGCGTGCCAGCATATTCCGTGCTTATCCCAGGCAATATGCCGGGCCATGACCTGCCCACCGGCGGCCCTGGTCCATCCACATACTGCGCCGTCATTATGAAAACCGTAGATGAGGGCACGCGCGCCAAAACATCCATCAACGACCTTCTGCGCGATTAATGACGAACTGGCCGCTTGATGCTGTTGAACTTGCGCAGGCGCTAATCCGCTGCGAGAGCGTGACCCCTGTTGAAGGCGGCGCGCTTTCTGCGTTGGAAGGCTGGCTAGCCCCGCTCGGCTTTGCCTGCGAGCGCATGCCGTTCACGGATGACGGCACGCCAGATGTGGACAATCTGTTTGCCCGCGCCGGGTCACCTAATGCCGGGCCGCATATTTGCTTCGCCGGGCATACGGACGTGGTTCCTATCGGTGACCGCGCCGACTGGAAGCACGGTCCGTTTGACGCTGAAATCGCAGATGGCATTCTGTACGGACGCGGCACCGTTGATATGAAGGGCGCCATCGCAGCTTTCGTTGCTGCCAGCGCTGCCTACGTCACGGAAACTGGTGATGATTTGCCGGGTGCCATCTCTTTCCTGATTACTGGGGATGAAGAAGGCCCCTCCGTCAACGGCACCAAGAAGATGCTGCCCTTGCTGGCCGAGCGCGGTGAGCGGTTTGACGCCTGCATCGTTGGTGAGCCTACTAACCCAGACGCCATGGGCGATATGATCAAGATCGGCCGGCGCGGCAGCTTAAACGGCGTGCTGACGGTCAATGGCATTCAAGGTCATGTGGCCTACCCCGAACGGGCTGATAATCCCGTCCACAACATCTTACCGCTACTGAATGCATTGGTGCAGGAGCCGCTGGACGACGGCCACCCACATTTCCCGCCGTCTAGCTTGCAAGCGACCAGCATAGATGTTGGGAACATGACGACGAACCTGATCCCGGCAAAGGCTGAGGCCCGGTTTAATGTGCGCTTCAATGCGAACTTTGACAGCGCAGAGCTTGAAACCGAAATCCGCCGTCGCCTCGACGCTGTTGGGCAGCCCTATAGCCTGAAAGTGGCCGTATCGGGCGAAAGCTTTGTGACGGAGCCCGGTCCGTTGACGGAAACCATCGCTAAGGCCGTAGAGGCTGTCAGCGGTAGACGCCCCGAATTCTCGACGACCGGCGGCACTTCCGACGCCCGCTTCATTAAGGATTATTGCCCCGTGGTCGAACTTGGCCTAATCAGCGCCACCGCACACCAAGTGGATGAACATGTGGCTACAGCGGACATAACAGCCCTTGCTGAAACCTACCTGGAAGTGCTGCGTGACTTCTTCAAGGCCAGTTCATGACCAGTCGGGGCGAGGAAATTCGCCACGGATTGAGCGCCGCCAGCAAGGCCGTCCGCTTCCAGCGCGACGCCCTGCCCGTATTCAACAACAGCAACCGCGCGGTCCTTATCTCCTTCTGGGCACTGCCACTCTTTGTTGGCCTCCATGTCATGACCAGCGTGTTTGCTGGTGAGATTTTGACAGCAGCCTCCACTATTGAAGGCGTCACAGAGGTCGCGAAGGAGCGACCTGCAGGCGAAATGACGCCGGTGATCGCAGTTCTATCGCTGATCGTGCGCTGGCTCTTTCCGCTGGTCATTGCCTATGAAATGGCGCGCGGCATGGCCGTCACCCGCGCATGGCCGCGCTATGTCGTCGCCGCAAACTGGTGCGCCGTATTCCAGGTACTTCCAATCACTGTTGGAGCCATCGTAATGCAGGCTGTCGGCGCACCGCCTGCAGCACTCCAGGTTTTGTTATTCGTGACAATGATCTGGGTGATCGCCGTCCGTTGGTTCATCGCCAAATGGGCGCTTGGCATTAATGGAAAACAAGCGACCGTGTTGCTGATCATGATGCTGGCGAGTGACGCTGTTCTAACGCAGATTACCGCAGCTATACTGACTTAGCGGTTTTCGACCGCCCGCGGGTTCAAAGCGTCACGCAATCCATCGCCAACAAAGTTGACAGCGATAACTGTCAGGAAAATTGCTACACCCGGCCAGATCGCCAGCATAGGGCGTTCCCATATCGTATCCTGAGCGTGCGCCAGCATCGCACCCCAGCTCGCCAAGGGTGGCTGAATGCCGAGCCCAAGAAAGCTCAAGATGGATTCGAACAGAATGACCTGGCCCATCGCTAACGTCGCCGCCACGATCACTGGCCCTGCCGCTGCAGGTGCCACATGCCGAACAGCGATCCGAAATGGGTGGACGCCAACAGCTCTGGCCGCTCGAACATAGTCTTGCGCGCGGGCGGATAATGCCGCCGCGCGCGTTAACCGTGAGGCACCTGGCCAGCCGACTAGCGCGACGATCAGCACGATGCGGACTACGCTTGCCGCCCCACCTGAATCTGCACTCATCCCAAGCTTGGTTGGATCAACTGCTGCCAGCACGATGAGCAACGGCAAGACAGGCAATGCCAGCATACCATCTGTGATGCGCATCAAAACGCTGTCCGTCAGTCCGCCCTGAAATCCAGCCAGCAGCCCTATGGCAGCGCCAATTCCAGCCGCCGCCACCGCTGCCGCAAGTCCAACGCTGAGCGAGACCTGGCCACCTTGCAGCAAGCGCGCCAGCACATCACGGCCAAGCTCATCCCCGCCAAGGGGGTGCGCCGCCGACATCGGTGCATACCGGCTAGCAAGGTCAACAGCCTCTGCGTCCAGCCCAAGCACAGCCGTGATTGCGCCCGCAAAAATGGCAGACAGCGCCAACACGACCAGCAGGCAAGCACCTAGCATCGCGGCCCGGTTCCGCCGAAACCGTATCCACGCACGGCGCGTTGGCGTTTCAGTCGTATTCATGACGAGCGCTGTCATGTCTCGGCCTTGCCAAAGCCAATGCGGGGATCAAGGGCTGCATAGGCCACATCCGCCGCTGCATTCGCCAGCAAGATAGCACCAGCGCCAAGTAACAGCACTGCCATCGCCAAATTGTAGTCAGCACCCAGGATCGCGTCATAGAGCAACTTGCCCATGCCTGGATATCCAAACATCACCTCAACCACGACCGCGCCAGAGGCCAGCGCGCCCAGATCAAGAGCCAACACTGTCACTAGGGGCGTCATGGCGTTCGGCAAGACATGGCGCCAGATAATGCGGAAATCACTCAAGCCTTTGGAGCGCGCGGTCTGCACATGGGCTTGTGTCAAAGCCTCACCAACAGCAGCGCGTGCATGGCGTAGAATAGCGGCGGTTTCCAGCGCTGCTAAAACCGCGATCGGCAAAATGAGATGACGCGCGCGTTCAAAGAACCCAGCATCTGGGTCCGCCGGAAGCGCGCTTGCAGGCAGCCATCCAAGCGTGATTGAGAAGAGCGCCATTCCCATCAAAGCCAGCCAGAACGACGGTGCCGCGACACCTGCAAACGCCAGGAAATTCGCGCCATAGTCAAAAATCGACCCAGGCTTCAAAGCCGCCAACGCACCGCCAGCGATGCCCAGCACAGTGGATATCGCCAAAGCAGCAATGGCGAGTGACAAGGTCCGCAGCAGTGCTTCCGGCAGCACATCTGCTACAGGTGCGCCGAACATGCGGGAATAGCCAAATTCGCCCTCAGCCAAGCGTCCCAGCCAGGAAATCCAACGCTCCCAGAACGGTTTATCGACCCCGTACAGCGCCTTTAGGCGGGCGATGTCATCCGGCGTCATGCGCGGGTCAGCCCCTGCCAGCAAGTCAACCGGATCACCTGGCATCAACGCCAATAGGGCGAAGGTCAGACCGGATAAGACAAGCAGCGTTACACCCGCGCCAAATGTCCGCTGGATGATGATCCGGCCCACGAAGCAGTGCGCCCTTAGGCTTCTGGCAATACGTTTTTATAGGTGGCGAGCACGTCTTTGAACGCGGCTACGAGACCATCCATTTCGGCCGCCCCCATTGGCAGCGACAGCACGATCATGTTCCGGCGGGCAACATAATAGCCGCGTTCAATCAGGCCGAGATGGATCAAGCCACGCAAGGTTGGAGAGACTTGGTCTGCGTCAGTCGGGCCATTCAAAGGCTTATCGGTCAAATGCACCATCATCATCGAACCGATGCCTGTGACCTGGCCAGCGACGCCCGCACTTTTCAACGCATCGTTCAACCGACCACGCAATATGTCGCCGTCCCCGTTCAGTCTGGCGGCGGCCTCTGGCGTGTAGACTTTGCCCAGGCCAGCAATCGCGGCAGAGAGCGATAGAACATTATTGTTGAACGTGCCTGCATGGGCGAATGCACCGGGCTTGCTTGGGTCAAACCGGTTCATGATGTCTGCCCGGCCGCCGAATGCGCCGAATGTTAGCCCACCACCCAAATACTTGCCGAATGACACGAGGTCCGGCGTGGCACCCCACAGACCATGCAGGCCGCCCGGCGAGAGGCGGGATGTCATCACCTCATCCATAATCATCAACGCGCCAGCACGCTCAGTTTCTTCGCGGATCATGGCGACGAATTCAGCCGTGGCCGGGATGCAGCCGCCGGAGCCTGTCATTGGTTCGAAAATCACAGCGGCAAGTTCAGAACCCAATTCCCGGATTTGCTGGCGTGTCGCCTCGACATCATTGTAGCGCCCGTAGGTCCAATCGAACGGCACATTCATGCTGTTGCCATATGCGCCAAAGCTGATGACACTGCCGTGGTAGGAGCCTTGAAAGCCCAGCAGCTTCTCCCGGCCCGTCACGGCTCGCGCTGTTGATAGCGCCAGTAGATTGGCCTCTGTTCCGGAATTGGTGAAACGCACTTTCTCAACCGCCGGAAAGCGCTGTTGGAACATTTCCGCCAATACGCCTTCACGCAAGGTCGGGCCGCCAAGTGTGATGCCTTCGGACATGGCGTCGCGGACGGCGTCCAAAATGATGGGTTCGGAATGGCCGTAGATGCCTGCGGTCTGCTCGACCTGGAAATCCACATATTCGTGGCCGTCAACGTCATAAAGGCGACAGCCCTCGCCGCGTGCCAAGGCTAGCGGGAATGGTGGGTAGAACAGCACCGTGCGGGTGTTCCCGCCCGGCATGCCTTTGCATGCTGCTTCATGAGCCGCAGCGCTATGAGGATTCGCTGCAGCAAGCCGCGCCTCCGCATCAGCAAGGGCAGCGGCTGCGTCAAAATTCTGGCGGCTATCGTCAGGCATTGGATCATTCCCCAATAGGCGTTGCTGGCGCTATTTTGCACCCCGCTCCTCTGCCGCCAAGGACGACAGCATTGCGAGGCTCGCTGAATAGTAGTCACCTTCTTTAACGGCAGGCCAGAGCGTATTGCCTGCTGGCCGATGCGTCTTAATCAACTGCGCGATTGATTTGACGCCGTTGGACGCTTCATATTCCGCATTCGGACCCGTTTCGAGCGTGAACCACGCTGGCGCATCTGGTGCCGCCCATGCCGTTTGATAGGTTCCCAAATGCTGCACGGAGTCATAGCCCGCCCAATACAGATACAGCGGTATCCGCACTGCATCGAAACTGAACCGCGCTGGCCAATCCTTAGCCGGCTGCATCTGACCATTTGGATGCACTGCCAGCCAATCAGGCGGCAAGCCATGGGGTCCAAACCGGGCCTGCAACGCCAACTGAGCGCCATTTGCTGACAGCGTTTGCCACAACGGACTTGGATCCACCTGGTTCAGATGCGCAAAGGCCGGGAAGACGTAGTAGGAGAGATTAATCGTCGCCACAGCATTCTTGCTGAAGCCCGTAAACCCTGGCAGGAGAGCGGTGACGCCTGCAACTTGGTCTGTCAAAAGACGCCTGACAGCCACTGCGGACGTTTTCGCAGCCTCAACCAAATCTATGCGCTTGGTAAAATATCCCGCACGGGCAAGCGCCCAGGCAATCAGAATATCACCATCGCTGGCATTATTGGGATCAACGACCTTCCCAGTTTGGGGGTCCCATTTCCAGGCAAATAGCGGCGCACCACTCCAACGCAGGTTGGCATCCGTCCAGTTCCAAATCCGATCGAATGCATCCCAATCCCCAGCGGCCCCTGCCAGAAGCATGCCCCAGCCCTGGCCTTCGGAATGTGAAATACCGTCATTGCCCGTGTCCATGACCCGCCCATCAGCATGCACGAATCGGTCCCGGTAGGTCGGCCAAAGCTGGTCGACACGAACGGTTTCAGCCGCTCCCGCTTTGAAGGGCGCTTGCACGGCCGCTAAGGCTGCTGCGGCTTGTAAAACTGTGCGACGGGTTAGCTGCATATTTTGTCCAGCATTGAAAACGCTCCGTCCCCCATATTGGTCACGGGTGGGGTTAATTCATCGCTACCCCTGGCAATCCGGCCTATCCACTATATTGTTCTACCAGGACAGATATCCAACGCCAATCAAACCCGGCGTGGATAGGAGAAACAGTATGGCCGGCATTGACCGCGCGAACGGCTCTGACTATGGCGATGACGATGACATGGGCCGCGAGCCCGTACAGCCTGACCTGCGCCCACGCGCAGACCGGCTGGCCTATGATTTGGCCGCCAAAGCGCGCGCCGTATTCACCCTTGAAGCCAAAGTTCCGGCTGACGCTTTCACAGCGAACAGCCTGGGCGTCGAGCGTGAAGGCAACGCCGTCCTGATCGGCGAGGATGGCCTGCTGCTCACAATCGGCTACCTGGTGACAGAAGCTACAACTGCATGGCTGACCGATAGCGATGGCGAGCGGCATCAAGGCGAAGTTATCGGCTATGACCAGCAAACAGGCTATGGCCTCGTCCGCTTAGATAACCCAGTTGATGCAACACCGATAAAGCTTGGCTCAGCAGCCGACGCACCTGTTGGTGCCGAGGTAACAGTTGTGGGCGGCGGCGGGTTGGACCACGCAATGTCAGCGCGCCTACTCTCCAAGCGCGAGTTCGCTGGATATTGGGAATACCTGCTGGATGAGGCGCTGTTTACAGCACCGCCACACCCCCATTGGAGCGGCACGGCGCTTTTGAACCCTGAAGGCGATATGATCGGCCTTGGCTCACTGTATGTGCAGGATGCCCTGCCCTCCAGCGTATCGCCGCCGGGCAATATGTTTGTGCCAGTGGATATGCTGCCCGCAATCATCGATGAAATGTCTGCTACGGGCCGTACATCGCGGGAACCAAACCCATGGCTTGGTATGTTCGTGACAGAAGCCGATGGCCAATTGGTCATCGCTGGCATGGTTGATGGCGGCCCTGCTTCACGATCCAACCTGAAGCTTGGTGATGCCATTTTGGGCGTTGCAGGTGAAGACGTGAGCGATCTGCCAAAATTCTTCCGCGCACTTTGGGCGCGCGGCCCCGCTGGCGCATCGGTTCGGCTCAATGTTCTCCGGGATGATCGGGTGCGGGATATTGCGGTGCGCACTGGCGACAGGCAGACTTATCTGAAGCGCATGCCCGGTCAGCGCTGACCAACCAATTTCTAAGGAAATACAGATGTCTGCATTTTTCGAACTTCGCCAATATCCCGTCCTGCCCGGCAAGATGGATGAATGGATCAAGATCATGGAAGAGGAAATCATTCCCTTCCAGGTTTCCAAAGGCATGGTGATCTGCGGTAGCTTCCGCAACGAAGAAAACGACGAAACCTACACCTGGATGCGTCGCTTTGAGAGCGAAGCCCAGCGTGAAGCACTCTACAAAGCGGTGTATGAGACCGACTATTGGAAAAACGACATGGGCCCCCGCGTTCCCAACTACCTGGACCGCGCCAACATCGTTGTTACCCGCATCGTCGCAACATCAAAATCCACGCTGCGCTGACGCCAATTCATCTAACGAAAAAGGCCCGCTCCGATGATACCGGAGCGGGCCTTTTTTTATCAGTATTCGGTAGACCGTCAGACAACAGCCTGCGTCAGAAACACGGCACCAACGGCGGCGATGCCCATGCCTGCAGCGCGGTGTGCAGCGGACCAGCTCTTGCCGCGCATTACGATCCGCGCGATCGCACCAGCGCCACAAGCAATGGCCCACTGGGTTACGCTGAAGCTGATGAGATATGCGGCGATCACTGTCTGCTCAGCGCCAACAACGGCTTCTGCGTAGGCATAACCGTGGACAATGCCCGCAACAGCGAACCCGGCCATGATGAGGCCTGCCCCCACACGAGCGCCCGTAAAGATCAAACGGCCGGCGATGATAACAGACAGCGCAATCAGGATTTCAGCGCCTGGAATAGTCACAGCGCCGAAGTGAATGACAGCGCCCAGAAGTGCCCCAGCGACGAGAGCCAGAGGTGCCGTTAGACCGCGCCCAACCATGACGGCGATGATGCCAGCACCGATAATGAACGCCAGATGATCAATCCCGATGATTGGGTGACCAATGCCAGAGAGCAGCCCCTGGGAAATTGTTTCCGGCATGGCACCGCCCAAAGGGTGATGTGCCAAGGCAGGTGTGGCGGCGATCACGGCTGCAAGGCCGGTCAGTACAGCGGCTAAACGCATGTCAGTTTAATCCTTAGGGCTATGCGGAGAATCATTACAGCCTATCCTTCCCGGAACCTCGTTCCAGGTCAACGCGTATATCCGCCGCCATCTAGCGTGATGACGGTTCCGGTGATCATGCAGGCGCGTGGGCTGGCGAGGAATGTCACAAGATCGCCCACGTCTTCGGCTTTTGCGGGCGCTGGGTCTGTCGGGATGCATTCCTCCCAACGGTCAGCATCGCCGAATTTTTCGTTCGCCTGCCCGCGCAGCATCGTTTCCATCCGATCCGTCAACGTGAGGCCAGGATTGCAGGCGACGACGCGGATATTGTCCGCCAGCGATACCTTACCGACTGCTCTTGTGAACGCCATCAGCGAGGCATTGCCTGCACTGCCGGCCACGTAGCCTGCGTTCGGGTTTTCACCGGCAGCGCCAATCACATTGACGATCACACCACCGCCACGGCTGCGCATATTCGCGTAAGCAGCGCGCGTCATGTTCACATAACCGAACACTTTCAGGTCCCAGGCTTCGCGCCACCGGGGTTCTTCAACTTCGTCCAATGTGCCAGCCGGAATAGCGCCTGCGTTATTCACCAGAATGTCGATATCCGCGAATTCAGCGATCAGCGTACGGGCAGCATCCCCGTTGGAGAGATCAACGGCGCGCCATTCAGCATCAATGCCGTGGCTCTGCTTGATCATCTGAGAGGCGCGCACAAGGTCCTCTTCCGTCCGGGATACCAGGACTGGAATAGCGCCTTCTTCTGCCAATTGCTTGGCGCATGCCAGGCCGATGCCTTTTGAAGCACCGGTGACCAGCACTTTCTTACCGGCGATCTGCATATCCATGGGGTCAGTTCCTTTGATTAAGCTTGGTGTTGCGTGATGACGCCAGATTGCTGGAGCGCACCGATTTCTGTTTCCGTATAGCCAATTTCGCTAAGGATCATAGCTGAATCTTGCCCCAAAGCTGGCGCTGGGCTTGGGGCTGCCGCGGGCGTTCCGCTGAAGCGTGCTGCAGGACGGGCTTGGCGAATGGCGCCGACGCCCGGTTGCTCCATCACCGTAACAATGCCGTTGTGCTGCACCTGCGGGTCATCCAGCATCTCACGGCGACGACGCACGGGCATGCACGGCACATCCGCCGCCTCAAGCGCTGCCAAAACCTGGGCAGAGGGTTGGCCTCTTAATGCCGCCTCTATTTCCAGCATGCGTATCTGACGGTTGGCGGAACGGGCGGCTTGGGTTGCGAAGCGGGGGTCCGTCAGCCATTCGGGCTTGTTCAGCGCACCGCAAAGACCTTCCCATTCCGCATTGGAAACTGTGCCGAGGGTAATGAACCCGTCTGCCGTTTCAAAAATCATGTCATGGGCACTGGCGGCTGCGGATTGCGTATCATCCGCCACAACTGCAAACGGCGACATGCCTTCAGGCCAAATGAATGAAAGCATGGCGTCCAGCATCGCCATTTCCACATGCTGACCTTCGCCAGTGCGTGTGCGCGCGAACAAAGCAGACGTCACGGCTTGGGCTGCATAAATGGCTGTCGTCTTATCCGCGACAAGTGTTCGAACCATCTTTGGCCGTCCGGTTTGTGCATCCGCTTGAATATCCGTCAGGCCAGACAGCGCTTGGATCACAGGATCGTAGACGCGTTTGCCAGCGTATGGACCCGATGGCCCAACACCGCTGATAGACAGATAAACCAAGCCCGGATTGCGCGCTTTCGCTGCCTCATAATCGAAACCAAGGCGTTCGATGGCACCGGGGCGAAAGTTCTGGGCGAAGACATCCGCTTGCTCAACCAACCGCCAAAGGATCGCTTTGCCTTCAGGCTGCTTTAGGTCGAGCGCGATACTGCGCTTGCCCCGATTGCACGCAACGAAACTTGCAGAGAACCCCGGGGACGCTGCTCGCCCATGGCGCATTACGTCACCCGATAATGTCTCCACCTTAATGACATCAGCCCCTTGGTCCGCCAGCGTCGCCATGGCGGCAGGGCCAGAGACGACGCTGCACAGATCAATAACCTTGATGCCACTCAAAGGTCCGGTCATTCGGGGTTATTCGCCGCTTCAGCCGCCAGGTATTGGGGCCGCTCAGCAATCCGCGCTTGATAGTCTGCGAAGATATCGGGATAGGGGCATTTATAGCGCTTGGCCCAATTCAAGATCGTCATCATCAAGATATCTGGGCCATAAAATGTATCGCCGAGCAAATATGGACGACCGTCCTCCATCCGCAGTGCCGCCGCTGTGATCATCCGGTCAAAGTAGGCGCGCGCAGCAGCGTTGGCTTCCGGCGCATGACCATAAATCTCCGGCAGGCCTTCATGGCGGCGGAGGACATACAGCGACGTCGCGTCCAGCTCCATAGAAATGAAAGACATCCACTCGAAATAGAACGCACGCGCCTTGGCATCTGTTGGGATCAGGCGCCGCTCATCCGTTGAATACCGGTCCGCCAGATACATAACGATGGCCGGACTTTCCGTGATGGAGATATCACCATCAATCAACGTCGGGATCTTACCGCGCGGATTGACGGCCCGATATTCCGCCCCCTCCATTGGCGGCGTACGGGTTTGGATAGCGCGGGTTTCATACTCCAACCCAAGCTCAATCAGCGCCCAATGCCCCCTGATTGAGCGGGCTGATTTAACGCCCCAAAGCACACGGTCAGCCATCACCAGGTCTCCACAAATGGGCGAATATCAAGTTCGTGCGTCCAGGCATCCCGGCCCTGCTGGCTGAGCGTCCAGTAGGCTTCCGCGATTGAAGCAAGGTCCATCAGGCTGTCTGGCGGAAAATTGATATCCTTGCCGCCATTGGCTGCTTTCCGGCGGGCATGGATGGCCGGACTATCAACACCGCCATCGACAATCAGATGCGCCACATGAATGCCCTCCGGCCCCAATTCCCGCGCCATGGATTGAGCGACCGCGCGCAGGCCGAACTTAGCGGCAGCAAAGGCCGCGAACCCTGCACCGCCCCGCATGCTGGCCGTTGCACCTGTGAATAAGATTGTGCCTTTGCCGCGCGGCAGCATGCGCTTTGCAGCGGCCTTGCCAGAAAGGAAACCACCTTCACAGCCAAGCGCCCAAACCTTGCGGAACATGTCCTGGGTCGTCTCTGTCAGCGGGCTCTTGTAATTGGCACCGGCGTTGTAGAGCACCACCTCGACGGCCCCAAGATCACTCTCAACCGCATCGAAGAGGGCTTCCAGTGAATCCTCCTGCCGTGCATCCGCCGCATAGGCTTTCGCTATGCCGCCAGCAGCATTGATCTCCTGGACAAGCGCATCGGACTTCGCCGGATCCCGCCGCGCCATCGCCACACGATATCCACCTTTAGCGAACCGACGCGCAAACGCGGCACCGATCGCATCGCCCGCGCCAATGCCGAGCGCGACTTTTACCTGATCTGTCATGGCAGCAATGGTGCGACATGCAACAGGCGTTCTGCAAGCATTAGCGTGCAAGATCAGATGTGGTCCCGGGCCGCGCGCAATCGTACAATCGCTATGCCATGAACACACCGCGATTCGAACCCGAAAGAGATGCCGCCCGCGCCCAGTTTCTGGCAAACGCCGGATGGGCAGACGCGCGCCTTGAATGGCGGCCTGGCGACGCTTCCTTTCGGCGTTACGCCCGCCTTCAAGACGACACCCGCCGCGCTATGCTTATGGACGCGCCGCCGCCGAAAGAAGCGCTTGGGCCGTTCATCATGTGTGGTGCCATGTTAAGTGCAGCTGGGATTACAACACCGCAGATATTGGCCGAAGACAGCGCCCAAGGCTTCCTGCTGTTGGAAGATTTCGGCGACGCGACCTTCACCAATTTGTTGGACTCTGGCGAAGACCCTAATCCGCTCTATGCGCTGGCGACGGACGTTCTGATTTCCATTCGCCAGGACCTTGGCGGCCCTCATCCAACATTGCCCCATTATGACGCTGCCGTTCGTGCAGGCCATGTCTCCACGTTCTTGGACTGGCTTTGGCCAGAATGCATGGATGCACCACCCACAACGGGTGAGCGCACAGAGTTCACTGCCCTTTGGCGCGATGCACTGCACCAAGCACCAACGCTTGGGCGCGGCTTTGTCCACAGGGACTTCCATGTGGACAACCTTATGCGCATAAATGGCCGAGACGGTGTGGCGGCCTGCGGTGTTCTGGATTTCCAGGACGCAGGCTATGGCCCGCTTGCCTATGATTTGGCATCACTGATTGAGGACGCGCGGCGCGATGTGCCGGCCCATGTCCGCGCCGCATGCCTTGCTCGATACCAAAATGCGGCCCCGCATTTGTCCCCAGAAGATATCGCCGCAGCGCTTGCTGTTCATGGTGGTCAGCGGCATTGCAGAGTGGCTGGGCTGTGGGTTCGGCTCTGGCGGCGAGACGGCAAACCGGGATATTTGAAGCACATGCAGCGCACGCTCAATCACCTGGACCACAGTCTTCGCCATCCAGCGCTGGCGGATCTTCGCGCATTCCTGGCCGAAGAGTTCCCGGCAGATGCACGCGCGCGCGCCGTCAGCCTGCATGAAAGTGCACTGCAATGAGCCTAGACGCGGAAACAATCGCCCGAATGGTTCTAGCACCAGCGCCGCCTGCAAATATTCAAAGCGGCATGGTTCTGGCGGCAGGTCGCGGCACACGGCTTGGTCCGCTGGGCCTCGCAACACCGAAAGCGCTGCTTGATATCGGCGGGAGCGTCCTGCTGGATCAGGCATTGGATGCATTTACGACGACAGGCGTCGCCAACAAGGTCGTCAATGCGAGCCACCTGGCAGAACAGGTCGTTGCCCATGTTGGAAAGCGCCAAGGCGACGGGGCTATCCGTATTTCCGAAGAAAAGAGCCCGCTTGAAACCGGCGGTGGCGTTCTGAAGGCACTGCCATTACTCGGGACCGAGCCATTCTATGCCGTCAATGCAGACGTGTGGTGGAGTGGATCGCTCGCGTCCGGCCTTCGTGCGCTGGCAGCCTATTGGCGCCCGCAAGCCATGGATGTGCTGTTGCTTCTCCAGGCCACGGCAAAGATTGACAGCTATGATGGCCGTGGCGATTTCTACCTGGATGGCCTTGGCCAACTGACCCGGAAGCAGGATGCAGAAACGGCACCGTTCGTGTTTACGGGCGCACAAATCCTAAGCCCGGCAGCGTTTGCAGGCGTCCAAAGCGGTGCGTTCTCCTTGAATAGGATTTATGATCAGGCGGCAGCGAATGGTCGGCTTTTCGGCGTTTCCCATAGCGGTGGATGGGCTGACATTGGCACACCACAAAGGCTTACACGGGCCAGGAATGCCGCTGAGGCAGCCCGCGCTCGTAGATTGCTATGACCGATGGCAAAGCGGCATCCGGACTATCTGGCATCTACACGGTTCCGCCGGGCGCAGATTTCCTGGGCACATTGGCAAAAGGCCTCGCGAGCCTTATTCCCGCTGCAAGCCTCGGTCAGACCAAGGTATTTCTGCCAACGCGCCGCGCCTGCCGGGCGCTGACGGAAGCCTTTCTGGACGGCCAGGATGCTGCTGGATTGTTGCCCGCAGCGTACCCGCTGGGTGACGTTGATCTGGATGACCTGGCGTTTCAAAGCGACATCCACGCTAGTGCTGCTGCGGAGGTCGCAATTGGCCTGCCGCCAGCCCTCGCCTCAACCCGGCGGACCCTTCTGTTAGCCCGATTGGCACAAGCTAAAGAACGCAGCGAACATGGTGCCGACATGCCGCTTCCAGCAGCCGTTAGGCTTGGCCGGGAGCTTGGACGTTTTCTGGATGATTTGGCGATTGACCGCGTAGACCCAGACGCCGTCAGCCAGATAGATGCAGGCGAATATGCGACCCATTGGCAGCGCGTTGTCACGTTCCTGGAAATCGTGATCAAGCAATGGCCGGACATGCTGGCTGAGCTTGACCGCATGGACCCAACCGCCCGCCGCGAAGCATTGATTGACGCTCAAGCGCAAGCTTGGACGCACCAACCGCCCACCCAGCCGACGATCATCGCAGGCTCGACCGGCGCACAACTCGGCACGCGCGCGCTGATGTTGGCACTGCTGAAAGGCACAAACGGCATCATCGTCCTCCCCGGTTTCGAGAATGCTATCGATGATGATGGCTTCCGGCATATTCGTGAAAGCCCAGGCCATCCGCAGCACGCAATGGCGACAGCGCTTGCGGCGTTGAACCTTAAACCGGCAGACGTGCAAACTTGGCCAGTGGATGCACCGGCTTCACCACGTGCCAACCTTGTTGTTGAGGCACTGCGGCCAGCGCGGGAAGCACAGAAGTGGCGTGCAATCCAGCCAAGCCAATTCACCCTTGCGATCAACAATCTTCAGCGCGTGGATGCTACGAGCCAGGACCAAGAAGCCCGCATAGCGGCGATTTATCTGCGTGAACAGCTGCAAATTCTGGCTTTGGAAAAAACCTATCCCAAATTGGCGCTCGTCACGCCGGATCGGGGCTTGGCGCGCCGGGTCCGGGCGGAACTGCGGCGGTGGGAGATTGAGGCAGATGACAGCGCCGGTGAGCCACTTGGCCAGACACCACTCGGTGCCTATCTCCGCCTTGCCGCCCGTGCCTGCCGGCCTGGAGCGGGTGCCGTCGATATCCTCTCACTGCTGAAGCATCCATTGACCGCAGGCGGCATTAGCCGCGCAGAGTTTCGCGCCAATGCCCGTGCGCTTGAACGCACCGTATGGCGGGATGACAGGCACCAACGCCAAGCCCGCACCCTCGCTGATGCCGCCACGCTTCTGCATGAACTAGAAAAGCCAGATTTGGCAACATTCACTGAACGCGCGCACGATCTGATGGTGCCATTAATCGAGCAACTCGCTGAGGGTGCCGCACTCCGCCCAATGCTGGAAGCGCACATCCGCGTTGCCGAAGCGCTGGCCGCCAGCGATGAGAGCGAAGGCGCTGCAGCGCTCTGGCAGGGCGATGCTGGCGAAGCCGCCGCCGCCCTACTCGCTGAGACTTTAGATGCGGCGGACGCTAGCCCATCGCTCGATGGCCGGGACTATCCTGAAAGCTTTGACGCGCTCATCGAAGGGGCTGCTGTTCGCAATAACCAAGCAGTCGGCTCGCCGATCCAGATCATGGGCGTATTGGAAGCGCGCCTCGCGGGGTTTGATGCTGTTGTACTTGGCGGGCTGGATGAAGGTGTATGGCCACGCCCACCTGCCGCCGACCCGTGGTTCAGCCGCGCCATGCGTAGGGAAATCGGGCTGACAGACCCGGAAAAGCGCCTTGGCCTTTCTGCCCATGACTTCGCGCAACTCCTGCATTGCCCCAACGTTCTGCTAACCCGAAGCCTGCTGCGCGACGATGCGCCGACCAAGCCGTCGCGCTGGCTCGTCCGTCTGGATGCGGTTCTGGCAGCGGACGGTGCCTGCGCAAAATTGACTGATGGTCAGGAACGTTATCGATATCTGGCGGCAGCGCTTGATCCAGCACAGGACATTGCAGCCTCCGAACCACCAAACTTCTGCCCGCCTATCGAGGCTCGGCCTCGCCGCCTTTCTGCAACGGAAATTGATACGCTGATCCTTGATCCCTATGCGATCTATGCCAAGCGCGTGCTCGGGCTGTATCCGCTTGGCGACCTAGACCCAGCGCCAAGCCCGGCAGACCGGGGACGCATTGTCCACGCAGCATTTGAATCCTTCCTGCAAAAATACGCTGACCACCTACCGGATGACGTTCTGGCCGCAATCCTGGAGGCGGGCGATGACGCTTTTGCCGAATTCGCCGACCACGCGGAAGCGCAAGCCTTTTGGCGGCCAGCGTTCGAACGGTCCGCACGCTGGGCTGCAGAGCGGGAGATTGCACACCGCGAAGCCATCGCACTGACTAAAGCCCATGCAGAATTGAAGGGTGAAGCCGTATTCCAAGCACCCGGCGGGCCATTCATGCTAACGGCCAGGGCGGACAGGATCGACGCCAACGGCGACGGCACACTCGCAATCATTGATTATAAGACCGGTACCCCACCCACAAATAAGGCCATCGCAAGCGCCGACGCGCCGCAATTGCCATTGGAAGCCGCCATTGCCCGTCACGGCGCGTTCAAAGATGGCGATGGTGAAACCCTTGCTGCACTTGAAACATCGCTGCTCGCAATCTGGCAGTTAGCGGGCCGTGACGGCGGCAAGGTGACGGCTGTTGATGGTGAAGCCGCCGAATCCGCTATGGATATTGCATGGGAAGGCGTCCAACGGCTGATTGCGGGCTTCGATGAGGCAGATACGCCTTATCTCAGCGAACCCCGTGCGGCCTATAATGAGGTACCCCGCTTTTCCAAATACAGAACGCTCGCCAGGCTCTCCAATGATGTGGAGGAGTCTTGATGGCTGATAATCCGACAGAACGCGCCGCCCGCAGTCAACGGATTGTCTCAACGCCCGACCTATCGGCCTGGGTCAGTGCCTCTGCCGGGTCCGGAAAAACCAAAGTGCTGACGGATCGGGCATTGCGGTTGATGCTGGCAGGTGCCCAGCCAGACCGCATCCTCTGCCTGACATTCACTAAAGCCGCCGCTGCCGAAATGGCGAACCGCATCATTAATCGCCTGAGCCTATGGGCCGCTGCCAGCCAGGACGCTCTCCGCGAAGACCTGAGCGGGATGGGCACTTTCAACCCGCCGCCAGAAATGCTTGCCCGCGCGGCCACGCTGTTCGCAACCGTCGTCGATGCCCCCGGCGGGCTGAAGGTACAGACGGTGCACTCCTTCTGCCAATCCGCACTGGAACGCTTTCCGGTAGAAGCAGGCGTGCCGCCAGGGTTCGCCGCCCTGGACGAACGCGCTGCAGCAGACCTTCTCCGCGAGGCCCGCGATGGCATGCTCCAGGATATTCTGGCAGGCGATGCTTCTGACCCACGATTGACGCCCGCCCTGGAGCGCTTGGTGCAACGGGCCACTGCAGACGCGTTTGATGAGCTTCTGAGGGCGCTATTGGCTGAGCGCGCACGGATCGATCAGCTTGGCGGGGCGGATGCTGCCACCCAAGCCGCTTGGCGCTTGCTTCAAGTCGATGCAGAAAGCGCGGACCCCGAGTTTGCCACGCGCGCCATTGCGGCACCGCCCAGTGACATAGAAGCCGCATTGCGACGCATAATGTCAGCATGGGCAACAGGAAAGCCAACCGATACGAAGAAAGCCGACAAATTAGCCTCTTGGCTTTCCGCCGTGGTCGAAGATCGCGCGACTGCAATAGATCTTATATTCGGTGCGTTTTTCAAAACCACCGGGGACTTGGGAGCACTTAGTAGTTGCGCGACTAAGGGCGTGCTTAGTGCCCACGATTGGTTCGAAGAAACGCACGCGGACTGCCTGGACTGGATCACCCATGCGCGTGAACGCCTTTGGGCTGCGGAGTGTGCGGCGGATACGGAAGCGGCCATCCGCCTCGCCAGCGCCATTGGCGAGCGCTATGCCCGCGCTAAACGGGTTGCGGCAGGGCTCGATTTCGATGATCTGATCCTGAAAACCCGCGACTTGCTGGAAGCGGATGGTGGTGCCGGATGGGCGCTATACAAACTAGACGCAGGCATCGACCACATCCTGGTCGATGAAGCCCAAGACACAAACCCAGAGCAGTGGGCAATTGTTCACGCCCTCGCCGAAGAATTCTATCGCGATGGCGCGGATATGGGCCGCACATTGTTTGCAGTTGGTGATCCGAAGCAATCGATCTTCAGCTTCCAACGGGCTGATCCCAAAGAGTTTGCTAAAAGCCGGGCGCGGTTCAAGACCCTGGCGACAGGCGCAGAGCAAGAGTTCGAAGATCGGTCCTTGGATGTATCGTTCCGGTCCGTCCCCGCCGTCCTCCGCGCCGTGGACGCCACGTTTGCAGCACCGGCAGCGTACCAAGGCCTGGTGCCAGAGGCAGAGCCACCCGCCCATATTTCTGCCCGTCCCGGCCTGCCCGGGCGTGTCGAGCTATGGCCCCTGCTGGAAAAACCGGAAACAGCGGATACGCCCGACCGTTGGACGCCGCTAAAGGCCTACCCAGACGCCAATGCCAGCGTCGAGGCAGGGTTAGCAGCCCTTGTTGCTAACAAGATCGAAGACCTCCTCAATGATCCGAATGAACGCCTGCCACCGGGACCATCAGCGCCCCAAGGCCGCCGCATTCATGCCAGTGACATCATGGTTGTCGTCCAGACCCGAAGCCCATTCGGTGACCTGCTTACCCGCGCCCTGAAGACCAAAGATATCGCTACCGCTGGCGTCGACCGGATGCGGCTGACGCGGCAACTCGCCGTTCGTGACCTGATCGCGTTGGGCGCAATCGCTATTCTGCCAGAAGACGACCTGTCCCTCGCCGTGCTGCTAAAATCCCCACTCATTGGGCTGTCGGAGAAGGCGCTGTTCGAGCTGGCGCATGGCCGACGCGAGCAACCGCTCTGGCGACGCCTGCAAGAGCGCGCAGCAGAACCAGGTTCAGCCTATGCAGAGGCGTGGGCCTTTGTCAGTGAAGCGCTCCGGCGCGCTGACTTCGAACCCCCATTCGATTTCTATCAATGGGCGCTCGGCGCAATGCGGGGCCGCGCCCGTATGATTTCTGCCATGGGTGAAGCCGCCCGGGACCCGCTCGATGCCTTTATGTCCCTGGCACTGGCCTATAGCGATGACAATGCGCCAAGCATGCAAGGCTTCCTTGGCTGGGTTGAAAGGGACCAAGTGGAAATCAAACGCCAGCTAGAAGAAGGTGCGTCGGGCGTGCGCATCATGACCACCCACGCCGCCAAAGGCTTGCAAGCGCCCGTGGTTTTCCTGCCGCAGACAACGCGCGGGGAAGCGACCTACAAGTTGGGTCTGTTCTGGACTGATACAGCGCAGGGCGTTGCTCCATTACTGGGGCCGACCCGCAAAGCGGTTGATCCAGCGGCGATCCGTGCTCTCCGTGAAGCCCGAACACAACGCCAGGAAGAAGAGCGTCGCCGCCTGCTCTATGTCGCGATGACCCGGGCAGAAGACAGGCTTTATGTTTGCGGCTGGGAGACCAACCTAAAGGCGGAAAAGATGGCGCTGACCTGGCATGGTCTTGTTGAAGCTGGAATGCGCTCGCTCGATGATCACGTTGAGGAAGGCGTCTATTTCTCAGAAGCACCAATGCTGGTTTTAGACGACCAGGGTGATGGCGCATCTGTCGATGCTGTTGAAACGGACTCCAACCCCGACATCGAGCATACATTGCCCGGCTGGTGGCAGCAGCCGTTCGCGGCCCCACCCCGCGCGCCTGAAATCAAGGCACCGTCTAAGCTTGTGCCAGAAGCCGTGGCCGATATGTCGCCTGTACTTTCCCCCCTGGAATGGGGCCAGAAATCTGAACGCACCGCCACACGCTTTGGGCGCGGACTGATGATCCACAGCCTACTCGAACGCCTGCCTGCCCTGCCCCGTGAGGCCCGGTCAGAGGCCGCAACACGCTATCTAGCCCGTGCAGACGGCGTCACAGCGGCTGAGCAACACGATATCCTGAGCGCCGTAATGCGCGTCCTGGAGGACCCAGAATTTGCAAACATCTTCGACGAGAACGCACTGGCCGAAACGCCGATAGCGGGCACACTCGCAGGCCAACCCGTAGCTGGCATTATCGACAGACTGCTCGTGACAGACGGCGAAGTGCTGATTGTTGATTACAAGAGTAACCGCCCGCCGCCGACAACAGCGGAAGCCACACCAGTTCCCTACTTGGCACAAATGGCGGTGTATCGGGACTTGGCGGCGCAAGCGTTTCCAGGCCGAACAATCAAGGCAGCCCTTCTCTGGACGGAAGCCCCAAGGCTTGTCATTCTACCGGACAGCCTAATCATGCCACACAGTTTAGCGTAGGTCGCACAAATGAAGCAGGCCTCATCCGTTGACGGATCGGGTGCCAGCCCCTAGCTAGATTGTAACGAACACATCAATCGAAGGAATTACAGCCATGGCCACGCGCCCCGTCACCGACACCAGCTTTGATCAAGACGTTCTGAAGAGCGACAAACCCGTTGTCGTCGATTTCTGGGCAGAATGGTGCGGCCCCTGCAAAGCGATTGGCCCGGCTTTGGAAGAAATTTCCGAAGAACTGGCCGGCAAAGTTGATATCGTTAAGCTGAATATTGACGACAATCCGGGTGTGCCAGGTTCCCACGGTATTCGCGGCATTCCCACGCTGATGATGTTTAAGGATGGCCAGCTGGCCGCAACCAAAGTGGGCGCAGCAGCCAAACCCGCCATCAAGGCCTGGGTCGAAGAGAATATTTGAAGCCAATAGGGGCCACTCTTTAAGGTTCTTATCAAGCTTCTGTTAATCCTAGTTCCGCTAGCCTGAGAGTTGCAGCGCCGGATGTCATCCAGCGTGCAAAAACAGGCAGCGGCGCAATGGATGATTTGGTCTCGGAGTTCATAACCGAAGCGGCGGAGGGCCTAGGCGCGCTCGACGTCGAATTGGTGACTCTAGAGCAGAATCCCAATAATCCCGCCATCCTGGGTGGCATATTCCGCATTATTCACACGATAAAGGGAACCTGCGGTTTCCTTGGCCTGCCACGCCTTGAGCTCTTATCGCACGCAGCCGAAAATGTGCTTTGCGACCTGCGCGATGGCGATCTCCAGGTCACGCCTGAAGCCGTCACTCTGATCCTGAATACATTGGATCAGCTAAAAACGATTATCAGTGTTCTCGAAGAAACAGGCCTTGAACCTGAAGGCGATGATGCCGGCCTAATTGCCGAGCTAAACGCCATGGCGACCCCCGTCGCCCAAGCGGACACAGAACTAGATGATGATGGCATGATCGATCTCGGCCCGCCTGCGGCTGACGATCACAGCATGATCGACCTTGGCCTGCCTGCAGTCGATGACATCCTACTTGAAACAATGCCGCCCATGGCTGTGGCTGAGGCCGAGGCTGACACGCCCGAAATACCTGCAGACACAACGCCAGATGCGCCGCCACGGGAGATTGCAGCCGCTGCACAGAATATCCGCGTTAGCGTCAACCTTCTTGAAAACCTCATGACCATGGTTTCTGAATTGGTGCTGACCCGCAACCAGCTCATGCAAACGATGCGTAATGAGCAATCCAGCGCATTCACAGGGCCGCTTCAACGGCTAAACCATATTACGTCTGAGCTGCAGGAAGGCGTAATGAAGACGCGGATGCAGCCAATTGGCAAAGCCTGGAACAAGCTGCCTCGAATCGTCCGTGACCTGTCCCAAGAGCTCGACAAACAGGTCAATCTTGAAATGTTTGGCGCAGAAACCGAGCTAGATCGCCAAGTGCTAGAGATGATTAAGGATCCGCTGACGCATATGGTCCGAAACTCCTGTGACCATGGCCTCGAAAGCGGTGCTGAACGCTTAGCCGCCGGCAAACCGGAAAGCGGCCGGATCACACTGCAAGCAGCCCATGAGGGTGGCCACATCGTCATCACGATTTCTGATGATGGCAAAGGGCTTGATCTGGAGCGAATCAAAAGCAATGTGCTGGAAAAGGGCTTGGCCAGCAGCACAGAAATTGATGCGCTGACCGATCAGGAAATCCTGCAGTACATCTTCAAGCCTGGATTTTCGACCGCATCCGCTGTGACGAACGTCTCAGGCCGGGGTGTGGGCATGGATGTGGTCCGCACGAATATTGAACGCATCGGTGGCGCGATCAGTCTGCAGTCTACGGCTGGCCTCGGGATGTCTTTTTCGATCAAAATCCCTCTCACACTCGCCATCGTCGCAGCACTGATCGTCGAAGCCGGCGGTCAGCGGTTTGCGATCCCGCAAATCAGTGTCCTTGAGCTTGTCCGAGCGTCAGCAAGCTCTGATCATCGCATCGAACATATTGACCATACACCTGTCCTCAGGCTGCGCGACCGACTGCTGCCACTGCTGCATCTGGGCAATATGCTGGAACTTTCCGACGAAACCGTGAGCGGTGACGCTGACAGCTTTATCGTCGTCGCTCAGGTTGGGAATTACTCGTTCGGCATTGTTGTGGACGAAGTGTTTGATACCGAAGAAATTGTTGTGAAGCCGGTCGCACCGCTGCTGCGTAAACTTGCTGTATTCTCCGGCAACACAATCCTTGGTGACGGCAGCGTCGTGATGATCCTGGATCCAAACGGCCTTGCGGAGAACGTTGGTGCAGCACGCGTCAGCCAGCAAAACAGCGCCGTCGACCGCCGCGCGCCCGAGGCCAAGTCTTCCAGCGATATGGTCTCACTACTGGTGTTCAATGCCGGCGATGGTGTGCGCAAAGCAGCACCTTTGTCACTCATTGCGCGACTGGAAGAAATGGCCACGAGCGACATCGAAATCGCCGATGGCCGCTTGCTCGCGCAATACCGTGACAGCCTAATGCCGCTGACACCGGTCTATCCTGAACTGGACCTACACGCCCGTTCGCGCCGCCCGATCATCGTGTTTAATGATGGGCCGCGCTGGGCTGGGCTCATTGTCGATGAAATTATCGATATCGTCGAACAGCCGCTCATCGCTGAAATCAAGGGTGAAATGCCCGGCGTGATGGGCGCAATCATCGTAGATGGCCAATCCACGGAACTAATCGACACCGCCTACTATCTGACCCGTCTGCATAGCGACTGGTTTGCCACCAGTGCGAACACAGCCCCGTCAAACAATGCGATCCTGGTCATCGATGACAGCCCGTTCTTCCGCCACCTGCTCAGCCCTCTGCTGCAACAGGCGGGATACGCCGTGACATCGGTTGAGAGCGCAGAGCGGGCCTTGGACTTGAAAGCATCGGGTGCCGCATTCGATCTCATCGTCAGCGATATCGAGATGCCGGGCATGGACGGGTTCACATTTGCGGAAACTGTGAAATCTTCACCCGAATGGGGGCATATCCCCCTGATCGCCCTTTCAGGAAAGCAAAATGTCAGCCGTCTTGAGCAGGGCCGCATATCGGGTTTCACTGACTATGTTGGCAAGACAGATCGCGAAGGGCTGCTGGCAACACTCTCCAGTACGCTCGAGAGCGCTGGAGGCCGAGCATGAACCAAGGCCTTGCTAACTCTTATGAATCCGCGAACGAGTCTGCTCGCAACATTCAGCAATCGTTTGTGACAGCAAGTATCGCCGGGCAGCGCATTGGCATCCTAATCGCCGAAGTACAGGACGTGCTGAACAAGCAAAAAATCCATAAAATTCCCCTCTCCCCACCGGCTGTTGTTGGCGCGCTCAACCTGCGGGGTCGGATTGTTACGGCACTTGATCTCCGCCTTTGCCTTAATCTTGCGCCATGCGCCGCGCCAGAATCTGCGATGAGCATCGTTGTTGAGTATGAGAATGAGCTCTACAGCCTGCTCGTCGATGAGATTGGTGACGTCGAGACGCCGCCGAGCCATCTTTATGAGCGCCCGCCAGCTACACTCGGACCTGCATGGCGTACCGTCTGTTCAGGTGTCTACCGCATGGACGAAGCACTGCTGTTGACGCTGGATATCGCAAACTTGCTGGAAGTCACTGTCGACGGAGCGGTTAGCCAATGACCAGTCTTGAGACAAAACAGGCCGCTGCCCCGCATAACCGGCGCCCTGAAGACACCAGCAGTTCCGCAAAGCCAATCCGTGTCATGGTCGCAGATGATTCTGTCGTGGCACGGGTCGTCGCCCGCCGCGCCCTAAAAAGCGCCCCGAATGTTCAAGTGGTTGCTGCGGTAGCAGACGGGCAATCCGCGATAAACCGCTTACCGACTGCGCGGCCGGACGTGCTAATTCTAGACATCGAGATGCCGATCAAATCTGGCCTGGAAGCCTTACCTGAATTGCTGGCTCTGGACCCTGGATTGAAGGTCGTGATCGTCTCTAGCTTGACGAAACACAATGCCGACATCTGTATGACAGCACTTAGGGCTGGTGCCAGCGACGTACTTGCCAAACCGGATTCAAATCCAGACGCAGTCGCCAAATTCTCGACCGAGCTCTGCACAACCCGCATTTCCCAGATGATCGGTAATTTTCACCCCACCTCACCATGAATTAGATATAATATTCAGTCTGTTGGAATGGTTCGAGGGCAACTTCAATGCGGACCCCAGAGGGTGAAGCCAATCTGTCGCCTCTGCGCGT
>CALLKY010000054.1 GCA_938083135.1 uncultured Alphaproteobacteria bacterium
AACCCGGCACGGCCGCCAATCAGTCCTCTGCCAACCAGATTAGCCCTTCGGCAGCCATCAAAAGCAAAAGCCTTGCAGATCAAGCCTTTCCCAACCATGCTTTCCTGGTTGGGACGATCCCACATGGGAAATCCCGGATTAGATTTGCCCTTCACATGCGGTGATGTAACCGCAGACACAAAGCCATTGCTTTCCAAGTGGTCAAGACAAGCTTTCGTACTGTCAAAGCGCTTAACAAACGTCCACTTTACGGCAGAAACTGACGTTTTTAGTATTTCTTTGCGTTCGCGCAAATCTTGCCAATCATCCGAGAGTGCATTCCCGCGATCAACGATATAAGCCTTCTCAACACCAAGCGCATTCACATTTCGGATAACGGTTCCGATGTTCAGGATGTCACCAGGACCCTCAATAACCGCGATCAAATTCTTGCAGCGGTACGGTCTAATTGCATCTGCGCGCTTACGCACAGACGGTCGAGATTTCTTTTCGTCGGAGCTTTCCGTGATGATGTCTTACCATCGCCACGTAAAATCAGCCGCCTAGTAAATACGACTTTTGCGAAAACGATTCAATTCCTTCTGCTGGGTTAAAAGAATGATGAATTCGATCTAGGGTCCATGACCATTCTGCATTCTGCGCCTGCGAAAGGACTTTGACATGACGATTAACGAATGAGCCGATTTGACGGGTCATGTTTATAGCTTGAAACTGCGCCTTGTAACTTTACAAGTGAATATTCGAACAATTGGAGCGTGGCTCAATGGGAGCATTTTCAAGGAAAACTATGCCCATGGCGTGCGGAACCTTGTTGTGAAGCCTGCCCTGCTATCTCCTATGTAATTGGCTGAACACGGCCACAAAGCCCAAAAAAAAGGTAAAGATCAATGCGCATCCATAATCTCTACGTTGACGATGACGGCGAGACCCATTTCAGGGATATTGAGGTTGAGTGGACCAAGGACGGGCCGGGCGGTCGCATGTCCGATACGCTGCCTGCCACTGGCGTCATCTTCCGGGAAACGCCGGGTAGTTATGACTACGCTTGGCACCCTGCCCCACGGCGCCAATATATCGTCAACCTGGATGCAGGCGTCGCCATTTCCGCCAGTGATGGGGAAACGCGGGTGATCGGCGCTGGTGAGGTGATCCTGGTTGAGGATACCCACGGTAAGGGCCATTGTTCTAAAGCGATTGAAGGCCAGCTACGCCACTCGATCTTCATTCCGATTGAATAGCAGCACCGATAATTTCTAAGCGCCCAAGGGTCAAGACCGATAAAATTGATCCGCTTCGTCCATCATAGAATGTCCGGGCGACGCTATACTAGGCTTGAGAAGGCATCCAGCCTGCGCAGCGCCTAGCACAGTGCCTCGCGGACGTTCTATGATGGACGAAACGGATCAATTTTATCGGTCCTGACCCTAGGAGGCCTTCCCCATGAAACTGATGCACTTTAATGATTTCCGCCTGGGCGTTCTGACCGACGCTGGCGTTGTCGATGTCACGGACCTCATCGCCGATATCCCACACACAAACCCTGGCGACCGGATGAGCGGCCTGATTGCCCGCTTCGATGATTATCGCGGCAAGCTGGAAGCAGCGGCTGCGGCAGGGCCGGCAATTCCTGTAGGCGACGTCCGTATTCGCCCGCCGACACCGCGGCCCGGCAACATCGCCTGCATGGCCGTGAACTATATGGAAAACGGCACGCTTCCAGCACCACCCCCGCCAAACGCCTTCCACAAGGCCGCCAATGCGATCATTGGTAACGGTGACATCATGGTCCTGCCGGATGCGCCTGCGACGATCTTTGAGGGCGAGGCCGAGCTGGCGCTCGTCATTGGCAAGCGCGCCTGCAAAGTGCCGGCGGACAAGGCGTTCGAGCATATTTTCGGCTATATGAATTTCATTGATGGGTCTGCGCGCGGCCTGCCGCCAGAGCGAAACGTGTTCTTCCAAGCCAAATCCCGCGACACCTTTGCCCCCATCGGCCCATACCTGGTAACGGCAGATGAAGTGGCGGACCCACAGAACTTGGATGTGAAACTTTGGGTGAATGGAGACTGCAAGCAGGACTTCAATACATCTGACATGGCGCACAAAATCCCCAAAATCATTGAATGGGTCAGCGCCATTCACACGCTGGAGCCAGGGGACATCGTCGCGACTGGCACGAACCATCGGGGCCTAAGCTCCTTTCAGGATGGCGATACCGTGGAGCTTGAAGTCCAGGACATGGGCCGTCTGACCATCAGCGTTCAAGACGACCTGAAACGCACATGGAGCCGCGAGACACGCCTGGACCGCAAGGAAAATGGCCACGACACGCCAACGCCGCAGCTCACGGGCAAATACGCGAAGTAGGCGGACAATACAGGGCGGCGAATGATGGCTGCGTCACGGAAACTCGCCCTCTCGATTGAAGTTGGCCGCTATCTGGACGGCGGGCTCGCCGATATGGCGACCTTCGTTGAAGGCGCGGACCGGCTTGGCATTCATGCAGCCTGGGCTGGTGAGGCCTGGGGGCAAGATGCAGCCACGGTACTGGGCTTTCTGGCTGGGCGGACGAAGCGGATCAAACTCGGCACAGGCATCATGCAGATCAGCGCCCGTGCGCCTGCCATGACAGCCATGACAGCGCTTTCATTGAATGCGCTATCCGAAGGGCGGTTTCTGCTTGGGCTCGGCGTCAGCGGGCCGCAAGTCGTAGAGGGCCTGCACGGCACCCCCTACCGGATGCCACTGACACGCCTGAAAGAAACGGTTCAAATTTGCCGTGCTGCGTTTTCTGGCGACCGTCTACGCCATGACGGCCAGATGTTCACACTGCCCTTGCCAGGCGGTGAGGGCAAAGCGCTGCGCTTGGACCATCAGCCCGCCAGTATCCCAATCTTTCTGGCCACCCTTGGTCCAAAAGCGCTGCACTTCGCTGGCGAAGCGGCGGATGGATGGCTTGGCACGTCGTTTTCGCCAGACCATCCAGAAGCCCACCTGCCCTTCATCAAAGCTGGGGCTGAAGCTGCAGGCCGAACTTTGGATAGTATTGATATCTCCGCCTCAGCCCGGGTCGAGATTGGCGAAGATGTAGAAGCGATGATTGAACGTCGCCGCCCAGCGGTCGCGTTCAACATGGGCGGCATGGGCTCTGCCACCACAAACTTTTACAACGCCGCATTCCGTCGTGCTGGGTTCGCTGAGGATGCGGAGGCCATCCAAGCGCTTTGGTTGCAAGGTGACCGCGCGGGTGCGGCCAAGCGCGTGCCGGACGCAATGATTACCGGGTTCCAGGCAATCGGCACGCCCGACATGGTGCAGGAGCGCTTTAGGCGTTACCGGACGGCAGGCGTGAACACCATTAAGCTCGGCCTAGATGCCGTACCCCAAGGTGCTAAACGCTTGGCAATGCTTGAACAAATTGTCGATATCGTTGACGGCCTGAATGCCGAAACAGAGGAAACCACATGAAACTCCATATGGTCCCGCTGGCACCAAACCCCACCAAGGTTATGCTGTATATCGCGGAACGTGAGCTGTTCGGCCCAAAGCTTGGGATTGAGCAGATCGTCGTGAACACAGTGAAAGGACGCCATCGCGAGCCGGAACATGTGGCGCGCAATCCCTTCGCGAAGCTGCCCGTACTGGAGCTTGATACAGGCGAATTCCTGATCGAGTCGCTGTCGATCATCCAATATCTGGAACATCGATTTCCGGAAGGCGGAATTCTGCCTGAAGACCCCCTCGCCCGCGCCAGAGCTTTAGAGCTTGAACGCATTATTGAGCTTCAAGTTACAATTCCCATGGGCCAGTTCGCCCACGCCACCAACTCCCCCCTTGGCCGCCCCGCTGACCCCGAACGGGCGGCCGCAATCAAAGCTGACCTTCCACCTGCTATGAACTATTTGGAATCAAAGCTTGATGACGGGCGGCACATGCTGACGGGCGGCCGTGCATCCATCGCTGATTTCACGCTGCAATCCGCATTACAGTTCCTGCGCTTCGTCAAAGCAGACCTGCTGGAAGACTATCCCAACCTGCAAGCCTGGGACGCGCGATTCCGCGATACGCCTGCCGCCAAAGCCGTGCTGAAATGGTAGCAGCGGCCCCCATGGACAGAAGGACTGTGTTCGGCAGACGATAGCCCGAACACGCGCGATGATTCTTGGGGCCAGGCCCCATAAAATTGGTCCGTTTCGCGCGTCTCCGCTGCACGCCGATAGGAGCAAAGGCGCAGGAAGGGTGGGGCCCTTTTAAGGCTTTGCGACGCGGCCGGCGTGCAGCGGAGACGCACCCTTCGGGTCCAGCATAGAACGTCCGCGGGACGCTATACTAGGCTTGATAAGGCAGCCAGCCTGCGCTGCGCCTAGCACAGCGCCCCGCGGACGTCCTATGATGGACGAAACAGACCAATTTTATGGGGCCTGACCCTAGGAGAGAACACATGAACGGCATCGAACTGATCGCCAATATCCTGAAGCAGGAAGGCGTCGAGTGGATGTCCTGTTTCCCAAGCAATCCGTTGATTTCAGCGGCTGCTAAAGTTGGCATACGTCCAGTGGCCTTCCGCCATGAGCGCGGTGCCATGATGGCAGCAGACGGGTTCAGCCGTATCAGCGACCGCCAGCGCTTCGGCGTGGTCGCTGTGCAGGCGCAGGCCGGTGCAGAAAATATCATGGGTGGGCTGGCACAGGCCTATGCCGACAACATTCCCGTTTTGGTGTTTCTTGGCGGGAATAATCTGGATAAGCTTGGCGTGAAGCCGAACTTCAGCGCAGTGCAAAACTACCAGGGCTGGGCCAAGCAGGTAGAGGCGATTTACACGCCGGGCCAAGTCGGCGATGTCATGCGCCGTGCGTTCCATGCCCTTCGTAATGGCGCACCCGGCCCGGTCGTCGTTGAGCTGACGGCGGATGTCTGCAGCCAGGACGTGCCAGATACAGCTGCACCCTATGTCTCCCCCAAGCTCTTTCGCCAAATTCCAGAGCCGAGTGATATTCGGGACGCTGCCGAAGCGTTGATCGCCGCCAAGAACCCGTTGATCTGGGCAGGTGCCGGCGTGCTGGCCGCAGGTGCCACAGAGGCATTGCAGGAACTAGCCGAACTCACCGCAACGCCTGTGTTCTGCACCATGCCCGGCAAGTCCGCGATGGATGAGCGGCACCCCTTGGCCCTTGGCGCTGGCAGTGGTGCCACGACCAAAGCAGCACACCATTGGCTATCAAATAGTGATGTGCTGCTAGCGCTTGGCTCTAGCCTGACCCGAACCCCGTATGGGCAAGCGGTGCGCAGCGGAAAAACCATCATCCACAACACCAATAACCCCGACGACATCAACAAGGATGAAGCGGCAGATATCGCGCTGGTCGGTGACACCAAGCTAACCGTTGAGGCTTTAGTTGCGTGTGTGAAAGCGTTGGCCGGCGCATCTGGTGCCCGTGACCGCGCAAAAGCTGAAGCCGAGGTCGCGGCTATCAAAGCCGAATGGATGGCGGAGTGGACACCTATTCTGGAATCAGAAGAAGAGCCGATTAGCTACTATCGCGTCATCCATGAAATGAACCAAACGCTGGACCTTGAGAACAGCATCGTCACCCATGATGCAGGCGCGCCGCGCGACACCATCGTTCCGTTCTACCAAGCGACAGTGCCGCACAGCTATATCGGCTGGGGCAAGACCACCCATCTGGGGTTTGGCATTCCGCTGATGATCGGCGCAAAAATGGCTGCACCAGAGAAGTTCTGCTTGAACATTATGGGCGATGGTGCCTTCGGTATGTCCGGCACGGATATCGAAACCGCCGCACGCTCCGGGGCTGCAATCACAACCATCCTCCTTAACAATAGCGCCATGGCGACATATTCCGGCCCGACACAGGGTGCGATTGGACCAGAAGCGCGAACTGAATACGGCATCTCCACCATGCACGGCGACTACGCCAAGATTGCAGAAGGCATGGGTGCTGTTGGACTTCACGTCAACAAAACGTCTGAAATCGCACCGGCGCTCCGGGAAGCGCAGCGGTTGAATGCGGAGGGCAAGACCGTGCTGATCGACATCCGTGCGAATGTTGAGGACCGGCGGTCAAAGTTCTAAACAATGAATGCAACCGATACTGCCAGCCGCCGCGACTGGCGGAACGTCGCCGTACTAGCGACATGCCAGATGTTCTACAATTCTGGCCGCTCGCTGCTGGTGGCGACCAGTCCGCTGATTGCTTATGAGATCGCACCGGATAAGGCGCTGTCGACCGTTCCCATATCGCTAGCCGTGATTGGAACTGCTGCTGCCAGCATCCCAGCGTCTATGCTGATGCAAAGGATCGGGCGCGGGCCCGGATTTGCAGCGGGTTCCGCCATCGGCGTGGTCGGTGGATTGGCCTGTATTTGGGGCATCTATGTCGAAGATTTCCTGACTTTCTGCCTGGGCGCACTTCTATTCGGCCTGTTTTCAGGCTTTGCGCAGCTCTACCGTTTCGCCGCCGCCGATGTCGCTTCAACCGCCTTTAAGGCGCGCGCGATTTCATTGGTGCTGACGGGAGGACTGGTGGCTGCCTTCGTTGGGCCAGAGCTTGCCAAAGCCGGCCACACAATGGTGCCAGACAAGCCATTTATGGCGTCATATATGTTCCTGGTCGCCCTGACGGTGATGAGCGGCCTCGTCGTGATGGCCGTTGATATTCCAAAGCTAACGCCAGCGGAAAAGCAGGCTGGCGGGCGGCGTATTGGCGAAATTATGCGCCAGCCTGTGTTCATTGTGGCAACGCTCTGCGCCATGATCGGCCAGGCCGTGATGAACCTGCTCATGACATCCACACCGCTGGCGATGCATCACGCAAGTCATATGTTCAGCTCAACAGCATTGGTGATTGAGTGGCACATATTCTTTATGTACGCGCCAGGCTTCTTCACTGGATCAATCATCGCCCGGGTCGGTGTGATTAAGGTGATCGCGGCTGGGATAGCTTTGCAGGCGATCAGTGTCGTCATCGCACTGTCAGGCACGGAGGTCATCAATTTCTGGGCGGCGATGGCTTTACTTGGCCTCGGCTGGAACTTCGCGTTCACGGGCTCGACCAACCTGCTAACAGAATCTCACACACCCGCAGAACGCGCCAAAACCCAAGCTGCGACGAACTTCATCATCTTCTCGCTCGTCGCCATAGGGTCCTTGTCGTCTGGCGCGCTCATGCATGCATTCGGCTGGAATTGGGTGAATATCGGCGCGCTGCCATTGCTGCTGCTATCGCTCATCGCTGCATTATGGCTCGGATGGAAACGACGTAGTGCAGGCGCCCCAATTTCTCCCTAATCAGCGTGTTATCTGGCGATCCAACATTATCTGAGAGGCTTTCATGCGTATTCTAACAACCCTATGCCTAGTGCTCCTGCTCCCCGCCACTGCAATGGCTGAACAGGCAAACCGCCGGATCAGTGTTACCGGGCAGGCCCAAGTCAGCGCCAAGCCAGACATCGCGATGATCAGCGTTGGCGTACAATCCATGGCAAAGACGGCTGCAGATGCGATTGCTGCAAACTCAGCAATCATGGAAGGCGTGTTCTCTGCCATAACCGCCGCTGGCATTGACCGCAGAGATATGCAGACCAGCCAGTTTAATGTCGGCCCCGTAGGGCAGGACAGACGGTCAGCGCCTAACAATCAGCCCAAAATAACGGGCTTTCAGGTCAACAATCTGCTTCGGATCAAAGTGCGGAACGTCGCCCGTGTGGGTGCCGTGATTGATGCCCTTGCGACTGCAGGTGCGAACCGCTTCAACTCCATCAGCTTCCAAATTGAAAACCCAGCCCCCCTGCTGGATCAAGCCCGCATGAACGCCGTGAAAGACGCCCGCCGGAAAGCAGAGCTGATGGCGCGGGCCGCAGGCGTAAAGCTTGGCCCCGTGCTGTCCATCAGTGATGCCCAACGCCCCCGAGACGGTAGATTCGGGATGATGGAAATGGCCGCCATGTCCAAAGCCGCACCGATAGCAGAGGGCGAAGTCGCGTTGACAGCCCAAGCCTACGTGATTTTCGCAATCGCTGAGGATTAGGCGAAAACCAGGCTAAACGTTGAAGCGGAACAGCATGACATCGCCGTCGTGGACGATGTAGTTCCGCCCTTCTTGCCGCATTTTCCCGGCTTCCTTAGCAGCGGTTTCGCCGCCTAGGCTGGTATAATCTTCATAGGCAATGGTTTCTGCAGCAATAAAGCCGCGCTCGAAGTCTGTGTGGATTTCTCCAGCGGCTTCTGGTGCTGCGGCTCCCTCACGAACAGTCCAGGCGCGGGCCTCTTTTGGGCCAGCCGTAAAGAACGTGATAAGGCCCAGCAACTCATACCCAGCACGAATAACGCGGTTCAGGCCAGGCTCTTCAAGACCAATCGTCTCTAGGAATTCGGCCTTCTCTTCGTCGGTCGCAAGCTGTGCAATTTCGGATTCAATGGCGGCGGAGACAACAACGTGCGCGGCACCTTCCGCCTCAGCCTTCAGGCGCACTTTCTCTGAAAGCGCATTGCCTTCAGCCGCGGATTCCTCATCCACATTGCAGACGTAAAGCACAGGCTTGTAGGTAAGCAGCTGCAAGCTCTTGGCGATCTTGGCGTCTTCCTTGTTGTCAAACACCACTGTTCGCGCAGGCTTGCCTTCTTTCAGCGCCTCAACCAGGGGGCCCATGATAGCTGCCAGCGCCTTACCTTCTTTGTCGCCAGTCTGGCCACGTTTCCGGGCCTGATCATAGCGGCGTTCCAGGCTTTCCAAATCAGAGAGCATGAGTTCTGTTTCGACGATCTCCGCATCCCGAATGGGGTCAATCGAATCTTCAACGTGGGTAATGTCACCCTCTTCAAAGCAGCGCAGCACATGCGCAATCGCATCCACCTCACGTATATTGCCGAGGAACTGGTTGCCCAGGCCCTCACCGCGACTGGCACCACGCACAAGGCCCGCGATATCAACGAACTCCAACTGCGTTGCAATGACCTTTGCAGACTTCGCCGTTGCCGCTAGCGCGTTCAGCCGTACATCTGGCACAGCAACGCGGCCAACATTTGGCTCAATCGTGCAGAAGGGATAATTCGCGGACTCCGCCGCCGCCGTCGCTGTCAAAGCATTGAAAAGCGTAGACTTACCGACATTCGGCAGCCCAACGATGCCGCAATTAAAACCCATGTTCTTTTCCTAGATTCAGCCCGTTAAGCGCCGCAATCAGCCCCAGAGTTCTGCGGGTGGCGGCGCGATGTTGGAGCCCGTATAGCAAAGCCCGGGCGCGCGGTCTTCCGCTAAAAGCAAGGGTCCATCCAGATCAACGAATTTAGCGCCGCTTGCGACCATCATTGCCGGTGCCATGGCAAGTGATGAGCCAAGCATGCAGCCGACCATCACCTGCATGCCAGCGTCCAAGATAGCGGCACGAAACTTCAGCGCTTCCGTCAATCCACCCGTCTTATCGAGTTTGATATTCACAACGTCATAGCGCCCTTTAAGCGCCCCGATATCAGCCGCGGTATGGGCTGATTCATCTGCACAGAGCGGTACTGGGTGCGGTAAGTCAGCAAGCGCTGCGTCATCATCTGATGGTAGCGGTTGCTCAATCATTGCAACACCAAGCTTCGCAAGTTCCGCCGAAAATGGCTCCACCATATCCGGCGTCCAGCCTTCATTGGCGTCCACAATGAGAACAGCATCAGGCGCGTTCTGGCGAATAGCGGCGACCCGATCAAGATCCCCCTCACCCGCTAGCTTAATTTTCAGCAGCGGTCTCGCTTTGGCGGCAAGCGCTGCGGCACCCATCGCTTCTGGCGTATCCAGGCTAAGCGTATAGGCCGTGACAACACCTGTCGGCGCTTGCATACCAACCATGTCCCAGGCCCGCTTGCCAGCCCGTTTGGCCTCCAGGTCCCAAAGCGCGCAATCAATCGCATTTCGCGCCGCCCCTGGGCTCATCAAGCCTTGAATGGCATCACGGTCGGCACCGTTCTTCAGGGCCTCCCCGACATGCTCAATCTCCCCCAAAACGGACTGAACCGTCTCCCCATACCGGGCATAGGGCATGCATTCGCCGCGACCTGTGAAGGCACCGTCGCTGATGGTTGCGACAGCCGCGCGGCTTTCCGTTCTGGCACCCCGGCTGATGCGAAATACACCCCGGATGGGAAACACTTCCTCCCGGGCAGTCAGCGAAATCGACATAGGCTGTCCTGCCTTCAAATCTTGAGAAGTTCGTCGACAATCCGGCCAGGACCCTGGCGGATTGGATCAACTGTCACGAGGCTGTAGCGCTCCTCAATGTCTGCCATCAGCTTGTCGCCTTCAGCTGCGGAAACCTGGGAAGTGTTCACGCTAATGCCAGCGAAGCGGACATTTGGGTTCGTCAATTTGGCCAACGCCACATATTGCTCCAACGCATCCTCCATTCTGGGAATGGGCATATGGGGCAGATTACGCATATGGGTCCGTGTCGGCTCATGGCAGAGCACGAGTGCGTCTGGTTGTGAGCCGTGCATCAAGCCAAGCGTGACGCCAGCATAGGCCGCATGAAACAGGGAGCCTTGCCCTTCGACCACATCCCAGTGGTCCGGATCATTCGCTGGGGAAAGCCATTCGGCTGCACCTGCGATAAAGTCAGAGACAATCGCGTCAATCGCGATGCCACGCTCAGCGATGAGCACACCGGTTTGACCCGTTGCCCGGAAATCGGCCTTCAACCCGCGCTCTTGCATATTTTTGGCGATGGCCAGGGCCGCGTATTTCTTGCCGATGGAGCAATCCATGCCGACGGTCAGAACACGCTTACCGGCACGTTTCTCGCCGCGTCCAGTGCCGAACTCACGGGTTGGGTGGCGCAGATTATGGAGCGTCCGTCCATGCTTCTCTGCCGCAGCTTTGACAGCAGGGAAGCTTTCCAACCGTGCATGCAGACCGGATGCCACATCCATGCCCGCTTCGATGGCGGCCACGACATCCGCAATCCAATGCTCTGGCAGAAACCCGCCTTGATTGACGACGCCGATCACCAGCGTGCCAGCACCTTTTGCCGCCGCTTCTGTGACCGTCATATCCGTCAAGCCGCAATCAGCGCCACAGCCGGGCAGTCGGACCTGACCGACACACCATTCTGGACGCCAATCTGCAACACCATCAGCGGTTTTTGCGGCGAGTTGATCTGGTACGTCGCCCAAATAGAGCGCGTAAGGCTTTCGTAATTCCATGGTGTTCCGTCCTACCGCTTCGGCTGCAGTTCTTCGACAAGGCGCGCGAGCACGCTGGCACCAATCGGCAGAACGCTGTCATTGAAATCATATTGTGGGTGGTGAACGTTCTCACTGGAAGCACCACCGCCCTGGCCAAGCCAGAGATAGCAACCCGGCTTCTCATTCAGCATGAAGGCGAAATCTTCGCCGCCCATCGTGGGATCTACGTCATTGCGGACGTTTTCTGGGCCAACGATGCCGCCAGCGACATCGGCTGCAAGCTGTGTCTGGGCTTCGTGGTTGACAGTGGCTGGATATCCGCGCCGGAAATCCACCTCCGCGCTGCCGCCCATGCCGCTTGCGATCCCTTCTGCGATCCGCTTCATGCCGGCCTCAATCAAGTCCTGGACTTCAGGGTTGAACGTGCGGACGGTGCCGGAAAGCACAGCTTCTTCGGGAATAACATTGAACGCAGCGCCTGCATGGAACATCGTGATCGAGATGACGGCCGTTTCGATCGGGTCCTTCGAGCGGCTGACAAGCGATTGCAGCGCTGTCACGATTTGGCTGCCGATAACAATCGGATCAACGCCATTCTGCGGCATGGCACCATGAGCGCCCTTGCCCCGCACCGTAATGTCAAACTTGTCCGCAGCCGCCATAATCGGCCCTGGCACGGCAGCGATGGAGCCTGCTGGCATTTGCGGCCAATTGTGCAAGCCATAGACTTGATCACACGGGAATTTCTCAAACAGGCCATCGTCCATCATGGCTTTGGCACCAGCATAGCCTTCTTCGGCTGGCTGGAAGATCACATTCACAGTGCCGTTGAAGTTGCGCGTTTCGGCCAGATATTTTGCAGCGCCCAAAAGCATCGTCGTATGACCATCATGGCCACAGGCATGCATGACGCCTGCGTTCTGGGATTTCCAGGGCGTGTCATTCATTTCATCAATCGGCAGCGCGTCCATATCTGCGCGGAGGCCAATTGAGGGACCATCGCCGGAACCCTTGATCACACCAACGACGCCGGTCTTGCCCAGGCCCGTCGTTACTTCAATGCCCCAGGATTCCAGTAATTCAGCGACTTTGCCGGATGTGCGGACTTCCTGATAGGCCAATTCTGGATGCATATGGAAATCGCGGCGCCATTCGGTCATTTGTTCTTCAAGCGCTGCGATAGAATTGATGATGGGCATGTGGATGGTCCCTTGCTAGGTAAGGTGTTTGAAACTGTTCTATCCCGAATCAGGGATTGAGGCCATGGACGGCAGCGGCGCAAATACAAAAATGCCTGAGAAGTTGACCCCGATGATGGCCCAGTTTTTGGCCATCCGCGAGGCCAACCCAGGATACATGCTGTTCTATCGCATGGGCGACTTCTACGAGTTGTTCTTCGAGGATGCGATTAAGGCCGCGGATACGCTGGACATCACGCTGACAAAGCGCGGCCAACACGGCGGCGACCCAATCCCCATGGCAGGCGTGCCAGTCAAAAGCCACGAGGCCTATCTGGAGCGCCTGATCCGCGCCGGCCATAAGGTCGCCATCTGTGAGCAGATGGAAAGCCCAGCCGAAGCAAAGAAGCGCACCGGCAAGACACTGGTTGAACGCGGCGTGGTTCGCTTAGTCACACCGGGAACCCTGACCGAAGACAGCCTGCTCGATGCGCGGCGTCATAACTTCCTGGCAGCATTCGCAGAAGCGGGCGGCAAACGAGCATTGGCGTGGCTGGACCTATCCACTGGACGGTTCGAGACTGAGCCCCTGGCGAAGGACGGCCTCGCCCCTGCCCTCGCCAGGATCGAGCCGAACGAATTGCTTCTGGCCGATAAGCTGATGGCGCGGGATGATATCACCCTGGCGCTCGAAGACTGCACGGCGACATTCACCGAACTGGCCGCCGCCCGGTTTGATAGCGCCAATGCAGAACGGCGCCTAAAGCTTGCCTTTAACGTCGATGCTCTGGACGGCTTCGGTGCGTTTGATCGCGCAGAGATCGCCGCCGCTGGCGCGCTCGTCGACTATGTGGACCTGACCCAGCAAGGCCACGCGCCGCGCCTGGACCCACCGCAGCGCTTTGCGGGCGATGCCTCGATGCAAATTGACCCAGCGACTCGCCGCAGCCTGGAGATGTTCCGCACGCAATCTGGCGAGCGCAAAGGCGCGCTGCTACATGCAATAGATAGAACGTCAACTAGCGCGGGCGCTCGCCTCCTCGCCGGATGGCTAGCAGCACCACTGACAGACCCTACCGCCATAGCCGACAGACAGGATGCCGTTCAGCACTTTCTGGAAGCCCCCATCCTGCGCGGTGATGTGCGCGATACGCTTGGCCAAGCGCCAGACCTTGCCCGCGCGCTCTCCCGAATAGCATTGGATCGCGGTGGCCCCCGGGATTTAGCGGCGACAGCGAAGGCGCTGGCCTGTGCTGAGACCTCGCGTGCACAGCTTGAAGCAAAGAACAGCTTGGCAGCGACACCTGCCCTACTCCAAACCGCATGCGCCCGCTTGACCGGCCACGACACCTTGTCGGACACGTTGCGCCAAGCGCTCGCGGATGACCTGCCTTTGCTGGCACGGGACGGCGGATTTATCAGAGCGGGCTATGACCCAGAACTTGATGAACTTCGTGGCCTGCGGGACGACAGTCGTCGCCTGATCGCGGCGCTACAGGCCCGATATGCCGATGAAACGGATGTGCCCGCCCTGAAGCTGAAGCACAATGCGGTGCTGGGTTACTTCGTTGAGACGACGCCGACACATGAGGCAAAACTGGTCGCAGATGAGCGGTTCATTCGGCGGCAGACCATGGCGAATGCCGTGCGCTTTTCTACCGTTGAGCTGTCTGACCTGGAAGCCAAGATCGCCAGCGCTGCGGACCGAGCACTGGCCAGGGAACTGGAACTATTTGCTGGCCTCATAACCGCTGTGAAAGCCGAGGCTGAGGCGTTAGCGCGATTGGCGGATGCACTGGCGCTTATTGACGTTGCCGCAGCGCTTGCCCATTTGGCGGCAGAGCAAAACCTTGTCCGGCCTAAGATAGACTCCAGTCTCAAATTTGAGATCAAAGGCGGGCGGCACCCAGTTGTTGAGCAAGCCTTGTCAGCGGGCGCTTTCGTGCCGAACGATTGTGACCTATCCGTTGAGACCGCCAACCGCCTCTGGCTGATCACCGGGCCAAACATGGCGGGTAAAAGTACCTACCTCCGCCAGAATGCGCTGATTGCGATCATGGCGCAGATTGGATCATTTGTACCGGTTGCAGGTGCCTATATCGGCGTGATCGACAGGCTTTTCAGCCGTGTTGGCGCTTCTGATGACCTAGCGCGCGGGCGGTCTACCTTTATGGTCGAGATGGTTGAGACAGCCGCTATTCTAAACCAGGCTGGCCCCCGCGCATTGGTGATCCTGGATGAGATTGGGCGCGGCACCGCCACCTATGACGGGCTTTCCATCGCCTGGGCCGCCGTAGAGCGACTACACAACAAAAACCGCTGCAGGGGACTGTTCGCAACCCACTATCATGAACTGACCGCATTGGCGGAAAAGCTGGAGGGGCTTGGCCTTGCCTCCATGCGTGTCAAGGAATGGCAGGGAGATATCGCGTTCCTACATGAAGTGGCACCAGGCGCAGCTGATCGGTCTTATGGCGTGCACGTGGCAAGGCTGGCAGGCCTTCCGCGCGACGTTGTAAAGCGGGCCGGTGACGTGCTGCGCAGGCTGGAAGCTGGGGACGGACCGGACGGCCAAAAAGCTGCAGCACCCTTGCCGCTTTTTGCCCACGCAGCGCCCGTTATGGCAGAGCCAACGCCGGAACCACTGCATCCTGCCTCGCTGCCCGGCGAGGCTGCAGCCATCGACCAACTCAAGACCATTGATCCGGATGCGCTAACGCCGCGCGCCGCACTTGAATTGGTTTATACTTTGGCCGCACTTGCGAAAGATGGAGGAGAGACATCATGATGGATGTATCAATGCGCTTCCTAACTGACTGCGCCCAGATGGCCCAGGAAATTGAAACTGCTCGGCGGGATGTTGCGCGCGAAATCCGCGAATTCCCAACACCGTTCCCAGTCTGTGACGTGCACTTCACGCGCCTGTCAGAGGAACGCAGCCGGTTGCAGCGCATGGCCGCCGCATTGGAAGCCTTCTGCGCCGCTGCCAATTCCGAAGCGCCACCGCTCATCAATCCGCGTGACACGGTATACATGCCAGATGGCACGAAGCGGTATCATCCAGAACCTGCCTGACTACCTTAGCTCAAATCAGAGCCTGACTATTAGAATGCCGTACAGGCCGACGTTTAAGTTTTGCCTAACCATCGGTACCACGGCCTGGGTCAACGAGAATGAAGTCCGTAGCGTCCAATTGAGCTGCGGTCACACCTAATAGCGTGATCACATTTTGACCGCCGAGGGATATGACCGCATTGCCGTCGCTTATACAATGATCTCGCTGAAGGGAATGTCAGTGACCCCTATCAGCGTGATTTCGGTGGTCTCATTGAAGACAAACTTCACATTCTCACCAATGCGCGAGAAGAAGCTTGAGGCATTGCTCTGATCGCCAAACAGAAACGCTGTCATATCCAAGAAATCGACACCAACTTCAAAGTCTTGGATGGTGTCCAAGCCGTCGCCTGGTCTGAACTTATATATGTCTGATTGGCCAGCCGTTGCGCCGCCAACCAAGGTGTCATTCCCGCGTCCACCATCAAGTTCATCGTCGCCGTCCTGGCCCAGCAACATGTCATCCCCATCGTCTCCGACAAGCAGGTCACCACCGCCTTGGCCAAACAGCATATCAATGCCACCGCCGCCTTGCAGCGTATCGTCCCCGCCGCCGCCGCGCAGCGTGTTGTCCGCGTCATTGCCAGTGATCGCGTTGTCGATGCCATTGCCCGTGCCATCAATCGCAGCACCGCCAATCAGCGACAGGTTTTCGACGGCGACATCCAATGTGAAACTTACGGACGCGAACACGGAATCGATATCCGCCCCACCATTAGCGAATTCCTGAACATCATCAGCTGCATCATCGACCACGTATGAATCGTTGCCGCGCCCGCCAATCATCGTATCGATGCCAAAGCCGCCGATCAGCCGGTCATCGCCATCTTCACCTTCCAACCTGTCCGCGCCGCTATTGCCGAATATGACATCGCGCCCGTCGCCGCCCGTGATGTCGTCATCGCCTGCCAATCCAACAAGTCGGTCATTGCCACCTTCACCGTCGAGCTTGTTAACAAAGCCATCGCCGATGATGTCATCGCCACCGCTGCCACCTGTCGCGTTCTCGATGTTGAGGATCGCAACAATATCACCGTTCTCATGGACCGCACGGTCCTGCCGCAGGTCAATATCGATCCCCGTCGTCAGGTCGTCATAAACAAGGTCATCCTCACCTTCACCACCGTCAATCGCGTCAGCGCCGCCGAGCGGCTCGAAGAAATTGTTGCCAGCGTCACCGGTCAGAATATCAGCGAAGCGACTGCCCTTAATGCCTTCAATGCTGAATAATGTGTCCGTAGTGCCGAACCCATCTTGCGCAATCCCAAGCGCCAAATTTACATCAACCCCAGCGTCGGACCGGCTGTAATTTGCACGATCATTGCCGTTGCGCCCTACGATCAGGTCATTGCCGGCCAAGCCTTCAAAGCTCTCAAAGGCCTCGTCATCATCGCCGATCACCGGATCATTATTAGACCCAAAGATACGATCATCGAAGCGGGTGCCTCTAACTTCAAAAATGCCACTAACGGTATCCCGGCCAACAGATGCATCGCCGCGGATGATGCCAACGCCCAGATCAGCAAAAATGCCGGCGGTGGCGTCTTTGGCGTACTCAACGCGGGTCGCATTATTGCCGGTGATCGTGTCGTCCCCAGCCAGACCTTCGAATACATTGAACGCGCCAAACGACCCGCTAAAATCCGCATTGGCCACGAACGTATCCGCAAACCGGGAGCCATTGACCTTCTCAATGCTCACAAGCGTATCGAAGCCGACGGCGGCATTGCCGCCTTCCGAATTGCCTTGGATCGTTGATGTAGCGCCCAGATTAATCTGCAGGCCTGTGCCGTTCGTGACCTCAAAGCGGTAATCAACAATGTCAAACCCACCCCGGCCATCAATCACATCATTGCCGGCCCGCGGTTGGAAAACATTATCCGAAGCGTCACCAGAAAGCGTGTCGGCGAAAGCAGAGCCCCTGACCTCCTCAATATTCTGGAAGAAGTCAATGAAGCCGAAGCCGTCGTCTGTCGTCAGCTGTTGCGCCATATCGACAGTAACGCCCGTTGGCGTATTCCGGTAATCGATGCGGTCCTGGCCGCCGCGGCCATCAATGAAATCATTGCCAGACTCGCCCCGGAAACTCTCAAAGACATAATTGTCAGAGCCGAAGAGCTGATCGCCGAACTGCGATCCCCGGATCTGCGTTACTTGGATTAGAGCAGATTCCCATCATTCTGGTTCATAGCCTGCAGCTGTGAAGTAGCTCCTGCAGTCGTTTGGCGTGAGGTCGTCGATGGCGTCTCGGATGGCGTCCCAGAGATCTGGGAGATTACGGGCGGCGGCTTTTCTGAGG
>CALLKY010000055.1 GCA_938083135.1 uncultured Alphaproteobacteria bacterium
ATCTACGACGCGACGGCGAAGATCGACAGAGAGGGCTTTGGCCATGCAGGCTGGCCTCCTTCACCAGCCCTCATGATGAATCACAAAATAACGCCAAACGGAATCCCTAATGATTCAATTGCCGCTCAATCCGCTCTAGAGGGCGGTGACGCCTAGAACGGAATGAGGCCCGGACGCTTCCTGCGATCCGGGCCTCAGCTATTCAATGGTCTTACGCGATCATGCCATCCAGCGGGAGGCGGAATTCTTGCTGGATCAGCGGTATGACCAATTGATAGCCTGCCGTTCGGCGATGACATGGTACCTTCGTGGCTGCCGCCCTCGCCTTCTCAATAAGTGGCTATGTGCGCCATGAAAGCGAGTGACTGATGTCACAAGTCGGCGAGGCCGTAATTAAAGCTTATCGTCGTCAGAGGCCGGTGCCGCTGCGGCATTCACCTGGCCGTCGGTTTCTGAGCGACGAATGACACCTGCATCAGCCAGTCGGCGCGCAAGGTCCTGCATCATCGCGAGGCCGCTGAGGAAGCCCTGAGGCGTTACGACAAGCTTGTGATGGCTTTCCAGTGAAGATTGCATATCGCCTTCACCCGCAGTCGGCAGGCTGCCAAGTTCAATCCTGACCATGCCGTTGCGGAATGTGACATTCGTAAAGCCGTCGGCGAAAATTTCGGGATTCATAAGGATATGCTCCGGTTTGATTGCATCTGAACCATCGCATAAATCATTCCGGCAGTGGGTGATAGAGTTAATACGGAAGTGAAGTCTTGTTAGCTGGCGGAATTATGCAGCTGCGCCTGCGCATTTTTTAGTTTCTCGATCAATGCGTCGCCAGCGTCCCCGCCATCGCCTTCAATGCCTGCGGCCAACACACCCTTGGCCGCAGCAATATGTGCGGCAGCAAGGCGCGTAGCGCCAGGTGTCGGGTCTTCAAGCGTCCGCATTAAGTCCGCACCAAGCGAGCCTATCCGGGACAGCAGATTGAGGCCGACGCCGCCGCCAGCGCCCTTTAGGTCATGGAAAAGGGAATGCACGTCATCTTTCGCACTTTCGAAACCGGTGCCTTCAAGCTCCCCAGCCCGCACGGCACCTTCCGCCAACGCTTCATTCGCCCATTCAATGAAGGCCTCCCGTGCATCCTCAATTGCGGAAACAGCGGCAACCTGACGGCGCTCACTTTCGGCGGCTTCGAGCTTGCTAACATTTGCGAACCGCATGGACGTATCCCCAACCTGACATTGATCGTTGTGAGTGTAGACAGATCGTCGCTAATAGCCCGTTAAATCTGTCGGCGGACCTATATCCGCCCCCATTCACACACCGCGAAGAAAGGCCGAGTAGTCTTCGCGGATGTCTTTGACTGAGGCTTCATAAATGCGTGCGCCATGCTCAATTGTCGATAAGCTTGGGTCTGACCCAATGCGGCCATCAGGGAACTGTCGGCGATAATCCTCCGCGTCCCGGATGACACCGCGCGGCGCTATTTTAGGTGAAATTTCAACGTCTTTCACGGCATGTGGCCATGCATGCCATGCAAGGGAAATTTCGGACGGCGTCGCATGACTGCCTTCAGAATCGCCATAAAGCTCCTTTGACAGCTTCCGCACGCGCGGCCCGAGAAACCAATTCTGTAACTTCAGCCGGGGTGCCTCAGAACCAAGCTCGGCATAAACCTCAGAGAATGCGGCTGTGATGGTCGCGATATTGCCGCCGTGGCCGTTCAAAAAGTAAATCCGCTCAAACCCATGCCGTGAGAGTGAGCTGATCACATCTTTCAGCATCAATAGCAGGGTCGCAGGCTTTAGGCTTACTGTTCCAGGAAACGCCAGGTGGTGCTGCGCCATCCCATAGGCCAGTGTCGGCGCGACCAGAACATCATCCGCCGCTTCAACGCCCATGGCCACGATTTCGGGGCAGATTGCGTCGGTGCCAATTGGCCCATTGGGTCCGTGCTGTTCGGTTGATCCGATGGGCACGATCAAGCCTTTAGAGCGGGTCAGATATGTTTCCACATCTGACCAAGTTGATTGCTGCAGAATCATAATTCGAAGCTCCGATAGCGTTGATTAAAGCACTGGGTCGTGTCAGATTAACCGTCACATAGGCGAGGCTGCGCGACAAGACGCAACCCGTATCAGGGAGCATTTTCGGCATGGCGTCATCAGACCGCTCTGTCGGATGGCTAAGGACAAACCAGGGCGTTGCGGCATGTTTAGTCGTAGCGATGCTGGCTTTGCTTGGCTATCTGTTAAGTCAAGATTGGGTATATCAGCAGCAGCGGGACGGGTTCCGGCTAGGCTTTTTCACCATGGTCAGCGCTTTGGTCATGCTGGTCTGCGTCGGCTTTACGCTGATCGGCAAGCAGAAAGACCAAGCAACGCCTGAAATGGCCAGGATGCGGGGCAGTGATTGGCTTCGCGGCATCGCAGCACTACTGACAATGCTGGTGTATTACGTACTCGCTTGGGACGCGCATTTTTCTCAGGACTGGGTGCGGGCTATCCTTGATGTTATCCCGTTCACTGGCGATTTCCTGATTTGGACCGTCGTATTCCTGACAATGGGCATGGCGGTGTTAGGGGTTCGGCCCATTACCTCCGCCATCACAGCGGGCGTCATCGTGAGCTTTGTAATTTTCGGCCTGTTCCTACTCATCGGCATTGACCTGCCGCAGAGCGTCATCGGCCAACTCCTCGGGACGTCTGCAGCATGATCAACATGGACGCTCTATACGAGGCAATTGCGCTCGTGTTCACCTGGCACACGCTAATGTGGATTGCCATTGGCGTAACCATTGGTGTTGGCGTTGGCGCTATGCCAGGCCTGACAGCAACCACCGGCATCGCGCTGATGTTGCCGTTGACCTTCACCATGGACCAGGCGGCAGCGCTCGGCCTTCTGATCGGCCTATACAAAGGTGCGATTTATGGAGGGTCGATATCAGCGATTAGCTTCGCGACACCGGGAACATCGGAGGCGGCGGCGACCGTCTTCGATGGTCATAAGCTAATGACCCGCGGCAAAGGCAAGAAAGCCTTGCTGATAGCACTGTACGCCTCTGTCACAGCTGATTTCCTGTCGGACGTCATCACCATTATGATCGCCCCGATGCTGGCGCTCGTAGCGTTGAAGTTCGGTCCTTCAGAGCGCTTCTGGCTAATGGTGTTAGCTGTTTGCTTGCTGGGCGCCCTATCCGGCTCTCACTTTGCTAAGGGCATGTTGAGCGCTGCTATGGGTCTGTTCATCGGCACCATTGGCGCTGATCCCGTAAGCTCCGTCCCCAGGAATACGTTTGATCTCTGGTGGCTGGGCGAAGGCATTCACCTGATCCCACTGGTCGTCGGCATTTTTGCCATGGGGGCGATGCTGGAAAAAATCGTCGAGATGTCGACGGTGAAGCAGAAGGTGCAAAGACTTGGGGGGACGGTCAAAGGCCTGTTCTCCATGGGCGGCGAAGGCTTGTCCCTTAAAGAATACCTGTCGTGCTGGAAAGAAATGTCCATCGGGCTTGGCGTCGGCACGTTTGTCGGCATGTTGCCGGGTTTGGGCTCAACAGTCGGGGCGTTTCTTTCTTATGGTATCGCCAAACAGGCATCCCCTGAGAAGAAGATCGGCACCGGTAAGATCGAAGGCGTGGCGGCTGCAGAAGCAGGCAACAACGCCACAGTCGGCCCGACACTCGTGCCATTGCTGGCTTTCGGCATTCCAGGCAGCGCGGTTGCGGCACTGATTGGTGCAGCGCTGATGCTACAGGGTGCCACCCCAGGCCCCCGCATGTTTGAGCTGTTTCCGACGGTCATCTACTCGCTTTTCCTGATCCTCATCCTCGGCAACTTCTTTAATCTTGGTATCGGGCGCGTCTTCGCGTTCGTTTACGCCAAGCTTGGTGAACTGCCCCCGCAAGTGCTTGTGCCTATCGTTATGGGCATGGCAGTCATCGGTGCTTATTCCTACGCAAATAATGAGTGGGATGTGCTGGTGATGCTGGTATTTGGCATCATTGGCCTGTTCATGCGCACCTTCCGTATTCCGGAAGCGCCATTGATCATCACCTTCCTGCTGGCGCCGCAAGCGGAAGAAAACCTCCGCCGTGGCCTCCTCATCAACGAAGGCGATTGGGTCGCGACGCTGATGAACAGCCCGCTTGCCATCGGCCTTGCCATCGCCGTCGTCGCATTGACCTATATCTCAACACGGATGCGCATCTCTGAGCGTATGACGGAGATCGCGGACGATGCGGAAGCTGCTGAAGCGGAAGCCAAAGCCGAAAAGACCTCTTAATCGACTGAACCTTATCGAAACGACTGCTGGCAAAGACCAATAAAAGCGCCAGCTGAATTCACCAGGGAACAAGGAGACATCCCATGAAGCTTATGAAACTGACGGCCCTCGCGGCCATGGGCGCTAGCTTGGCGTTTGCCGCACCAGCATTCGCTGATAGCGATTATCCAAGCGGCACCATCAAAACCATCGTGCCGTTTGGCGCCGGTGGCGGTACTGACCGCTGGGCGCGTGTCATGTCCTCCGTTGGCTTTGACGTATTTGGCCACGGCATGCACGTGCAAAACCGTGGCGGTGCTGGCGGCACCATCGGCTGGAAATACATGATGGATCAAAAAGCCGACGGCCACGCCATCCTGATGGCGAGCCCGACCCCGGTCATGGCCGCGCTGATTGAAAAAAACCCACCATACGATCCCGCGAAGGTCCGCATCGCTGCGTATTATTCCGTGATGAAACCAACGCTGGTGGCACCGAAAGGCAAGCCTTACAGCACATGGGCTGGCCTGGTTGCTTACCTCAAAGACGATAGCAACAAGAAGCTGACCATCGGCGGTACGATGACCCAGCTGCTCGGCCCTGCGAGCCTTCTGGCGCAGCTTGGCCTCGAAAAGCGCGTAATCCTGGTGCCGTATTCCGGTACAGGCAAGGCCGTGAATGACTATCTTGGCGGCCACATTGCCATGGTGAACGTCACCACCTCGACGGCAGTTGGCCTTGCTGACAAGAACGCCATCGTCGTGAACGCCTCCAGCCTCGAGTACAACAAGAAAGCCAAAGCGGCGATGGGCGATGTGCCTAATGCAACGACGCTCGGCCTGACGCCGTTCAACCCTCCCCGCTTCGTCGCCATGCACCCGGACACCCCGGATGAACAGGTTGTTGCGATGGGCGTGAAAATGGGCGAATTGCTCAACACCAAGTCCGTTAAGCGCCTGATTGGTAAGCTTGGTGAAGACATCGTCTACATGGACTCAGCAGCCTCTGAAGCTGCCTATAAGGAAGTCCTTGCAGAAGCCCAAAAGTACCTGCCGCTCTTCCAGTAAGACTGGCTGATACTGATCTACGAAAGCGCCCGGGCGGTCCCAACCGCTCGGGCGTTTTTGCGTTTAGGCCTTAGTTGCAATTCGGCCCAAGCTTTGGGACCATAAAAAAGTCAAATTCAAACCGATTTGAGGGAACAGCCAGCTATGGATGCAGCAGCAGGGCGAAACGGCGGCATGATTGATGCGGTGATCGTGGGTGCTGGGTTTGGTGGCATGTATATGCTGCATTGCTTGCGAAAACTGGGCTTCAACGCGCAGGTCTTTGAAGGTGGCGATGATGTTGGCGGCACCTGGTACTGGAACCGCTATCCAGGGGCGCGCTGCGATATCGAAAGCATGCAGTATTCCTATTCTTTCTCCGAAGATCTGGACCAGGAATGGAACTGGACGGAGAAATACGCGCCGCAGCCAGAAATTCTGGCCTATGCAAAACACGTCGCAGACCGACTGGAGCTCCGCAAAGACATTACGTTCAACACCCGCGTCATCAGTGCCAGTTTTGATGAGGACCGGAACCAATGGACGGTCACCACTGACAAAGGCCACAAGGTCCAGGCGCGCTTCTGCATAATGGCAGTCGGCTGCCTTTCTGCCGCCAACAAGCCACCGTTTGAAGGCATGGATGACTTCAGCAGCCCGATCTACCACACGGGCGAATGGCCCCATGAGGGCGTTGATTTCACGGGCAAGAAAGTTGCCGTCATCGGCACAGGCTCCTCAGCCATCCAATCGATCCCGCTGATTGCAGCACAAGCGGGCGAGCTTACCGTCTTCCAGCGGACGGCAACGTATTCTGTGCCGGCATGGAACGAGGCCGTTGATCCAGCGAAGGCAGCTGAGGTCAAAGCCAACTATCCCGACCTGCGCGCGAAGGCCCGCGCCCGGCCGACAGGGTTCTACTTCCCCTTCAATATGAAGTCCGCCATGGAGGCGTCACCAGAAGAACGCCGCGCCAAATACGAGGAAGCCTGGGACCGTGGCGGCCTGCCATTCCTTGGCGCATTCGGTGATCTGCTGTTTGAGAAAGAAGCGAATGACACGGTGGCTGAATTCGCCCGTGAGAAAATTCGTGGCATCGTAAAAGACCCCGCCACGGCGGACCTCCTCTGCCCAGACAATATCTTTGGCTGCAAACGCCTTTGCGTCGATACCGGCTATTTTGAGACCTATAACCTGCCGCATGTGAAGCTGGTTGATGTCTCCAAACGCCCGATTGAACGCTTCACCGAAAAGGGCGTTGTCGCGAACGGTATTGAGCATGAAGTGGACGCCGTCGTTTGCGCGACAGGGTTCGCTGCCATGACGGGCTCCTTCGATCGGATAGATATCCGTGGCCGCAATGGCCTGACACTCAAGGAGAAGTGGGCCGGTGGCGCACGCACATATCTGGGCCTATCAACGGTCGGGTTCCCAAACTTCTTCATGATTACAGGCCCTGGCAGCCCATCTGTCTTGGCGCAGATGATTCAATCGATTGAGCAACACGCCGATTGGATGGCCGATTGCATCGCCCACATGTCAGACATTGGTGCTGAGACCATTGAGCCGACCTTGGAGGCTGAGGACGCATGGGTCGAGCACGTCAACGAGGTCTCTGAAATTTCCCTGCGCTCAACCTGCTCATCCTGGTATGTGGGCGCAAATATTCCGGGCACGCCCAGGGTGTTCATGCCCTATATTGGCGGCTTCCCAGTTTATGTGCAGAAATGCAATGACGTGATGACCAACGGCTATGAAGGCTTCAAAATCAACGGCGATACGCCAAAAGCTGAATGCCCCAATATCCGCCAAACAGAGCGCTGGCGCGTGCCGTTAGATATTGAGGTCATAACCCCAGCCGCACTCGCTGCCATGCGCGTCCCCGTTGTTTAGAGAGAGCCGGACCAATGCCCGTTCATCCCCAGATCGCCAAAGCGCTTGAAGCCCTTGCCAAGGCCGAACTGCCACCGCTTGAAACCATGACGCCTGAAGACGCGCGCACCCAGATGGAGGCGATGTCTAAAGCACGGGGCGGTGCGCCTCTGCCCATCCAGAAGACTGAAGACCGCACAATTCCTGGCCCCGCAGGCGATATCCCAATCAGGATTTATTGGCCGTTCGGTGATGCTCCGAAAGGGGCGGTATTGTACATGCATGGTGGCGGACATGTGATCGGCAGCCTGGACACCCATGACCGGGTCGCGCGTAATCTTACAGCATATAGCGGCGCATTATTTGTATCTGTCGATTATCGCATGGGGCCTGAAAACCGGTTCCCAGCGGCCGTGGATGATTCTTGGGCAGCACTTGAATGGCTGGCAAAAGCAGCACCGGAATTCGGCATTGATCCAGCAAACCTTGCCGTTGCAGGCGACAGTGCTGGAGCCAATCTGGCTGCCGTGATCGCCATTATGGCGCGGGATGCGGGTGCGCCACAGCTCAAGTTTCAGGCGCTGGTCTATCCCGTGGCGGATTACACGCTCTCCTCCGATAGCTACAGGCGCTACGGCACGGGCTACGGTATTTTGACCGCCGACGCGATGGGCTGGTTCCAGAAATACTACCTGAACTCCAAGGCAGATGCTGAGGACTGGCGCGCGTCCCCTATCAAAGCCAAAAGCCTAGCGGGCGTCGCACGGGCACTGGTCATCACGGCGGAATGTGACGTGCTGCATGATGAAGGGGCTGCCTATGCTGAAGCGCTGCAAGCCGCTGGCGTTCCCTGCATTCATTCCAATTATGGCGGCATGATCCATGCCTTCTTCGGCATGGCACCAGATGTAGAAGATGCCGCTACGGCACAGCAGGAAGTGGGTGCCGCCATCGCGCGCGCCTTCGCCTGAGCCACGAATTGGCAACCATCATCAATCATCCGCTGGCGCTGCATAAACTAACGTTGATGCGGAACGAAGGCACCTCCACCCAGGACTTTCGCCGCCTTTTGCGTGAAGTCGGCGCGCTTCTGGCCTATGAGGCGACCCGCGATCTGCCGTTGACGGAACGTGCCATAGTCACGCCAATGGGCCCGATGAACGCCCCTGTCATTGCTGGCAAGAAGCTGTGCATTGCACCTGTACTGCGCGCTGGCCTTGGACTCGTCGATGGCATGCTAGACGCCATCCCTGCTGCGCGCATCGCCCATATCGGCCTCTACCGAGACCACGAAACATTGGAGCCTGTCCGCTACTACTTCAAAACACCGCAAGCCATGGCGGAGCGGATGGCGATTGTCGCGGACCCAATGCTGGCAACAGCCGGATCAGCCATTGCAGCGGTCAACTACATGAAGGATGCAGGTGCGGCCAGTGTGCGCGTCGCTGCGTTGCTCGCAGCACCTGAAGGGATTGCAGCCTTAGAAGCGGCGCATCCAGATGTGCCCGTATTCGTGATCGCTGTGGATGAACGCCTCAACGATAAAGGCTATATTCTGCCAGGCTTAGGTGACGCTGGTGACCGCCAATTCGGCACCGCCTGATACCCTGACCGCCCTTGCACAGAACAACTGAACCCAAGGATATCTCCCAATGCTCGTCGATCTACCAACCGCCGCACGTTACAATGCTTGGGCCAACAAGCGCCTCTACGCCGCTGCATCGACTTTGTCTGCAGACGCGTTGGCCGAGGACCGGCGCGGGTTCTTCAAATCAATCCTGGGCACGCTCAACCATGTCCTGCTGTCTGATCTGATTTATCGCGAGCGGTTGGAAAAAAGGCCGACGACCTACACGAGGCTGGATGAAATCCTCTACACAGACTTCGCCGAACTCCGCGAAGCCCATGTAGCCCAGGACGCATGGTACGTCGCCTATGCCGAAGGCCTGGACCCGGCAGAACTGGACGGAACACTCTCCTTCGACACGGTAGAGACGGGCGAATATTTCAGCCTGCCCTTGCGGAATTGCCTCACCAACTTGTTCCAGCACCAAATTCACCATCGCGGTCAAACACACCACATGCTGTCCCACGCCGGGATCGCGCCGCCGCCGCTTGATGTGGTTCAGTTCGCCTCCGAAACCTAAGCGCAATACGCGTGCGGGACGTTGTCATTATCGGCGCAGGGCAAGCTGGCCTTGGGATTAGTTATTGCCTGAAACAGCAGGGCGTTGATCATGTCATCCTCGAAAAAGGTGATATCGGCCGCGCATGGCGGGAGGACCGCTGGGACTCGTTTTGCCTGGTGACGCCGAACTGGACGATCACCCTGCCCGGCGCGGAATATGCTGGCGACAACCCAGGCGGCTTCATGGACCGCGATGATTTCGTCCGGCATTTGGAGGCTTGGGCCAAGTCCTTTGATGCGCCGCTCCAAACACATACCGAAGTGCTATCTGTCAATAAATCGGATGCTGGTTTCAAATTGGAAACCTCTGCCGGACCAATGGAAGCCCAGCGGGTCGTGCTGGCTTGCGCCACGTATCAACACCCGCGCATGCCTGGATTTGCGGCAGCGCTTGATCCTGGAATTCAACAGGTCCACGCCGCTCGCTATCGCGCATCCGCGGCATTGCCGCCGGGCGGTGTGTTGGTTGTTGGATCAGGCCAGTCAGGCTGTCAGATCGCAGAAGAACTGAACCGCGCAGGCCGGAAGACAGCGCTGGCCGTCGGCGACACAGGCCGCCTGCCCCGGCGATATCGCGGACGGGACTGCATTGATTGGCAGAATGACATCGGCCTGCTCGACCGGACGCCCGATATGTTGGATAGCCCAGCCCACCGATTTCGCGGTGATCCGCATTTATCTGGCGCGCGCGGCGGTCACACACTTTCCCTGCACATATTGCAAGCCGATGGCGTGACGCTGCTTGGCCGGATCGAAGATGTTCACGGCGGCAAGACCCTGGCCCTCAAGGACACCCTGGTGGCAAGCATGGCCAGCGCTGACGCGTTCGCCCAAAACTTCTTCAAAATGGTCGACGCTTATATTGCTGAGAATGACATCACTGCCCCCCCGCCTGCCCCATCTGACTTCGATGGCGAACCGCCGCCGAACGCTGTCGTCAATAATGGCCCGGCCGAATATGACCTAGCAGCAGAAGGCATTACGACCGTGATCTGGGCGACAGGGTTCCAGTATGATTTCTCTTGGGTCAAGCCACTGCCGCTCGACCAATTTGGCTATCCAGAGACCACTTCAGATGGCGCCACCGCCGTGCCAGGCCTGTATTGCATGGGCCTGAACTGGGCGCCGAAGCGGAAAAGCGGCATCATTTATGGCGTCGCGGAAGACGCTAAACGCCTCGCCCAGCAACTCGCCAAAAGTCGCTAAAGGACCCTTCATGCCGACATCAAAAATCCAGGCTGGCGATATCGCCATGCATTACGAGCTTTCCGGTCCTGCAAATGCGCCGGTCGTATGCCTCCATCACTGCTTTGCCTCAAGCATGGGCTATTGGGAGGAACACTTGCCAGCGCTTGAAGGCTTCCGAGTGCTCCGCTTCGACGCGCGCGGCCATGGCGGGACAGATGTACCGCCCGGCCCATACACGCTTGATATGATGGCGGCCGATGTTCTGAACTTGCTCAATGCGCTTGAGATCGACCAAGTGCATTTCTGCGGCGTGTCCCTCGGCGGGCAGATCGCGCAGACCTTCACCCTCGCTTACCCAAGCCGTGTCGCCTCGCTCATCTTGGTCAATACGACCTGCGAATACACCGATGCGCAGTGTGATTTATGGCGCTCCAGGGCCCAGCAAGCGTTGGATGAGGGCATGGACGCCATTGCAGGACCACTGATGGAGCGCTGGTTTACAGCCGACGCCGCGGAACGCCGGATCCCCGGATATCTCTATATGGAAAAGGCGATTGTAGCCTTCACGCCAGCCGCATTCGACGCAGCCTCCGCCGCCATGTGCATGCTTGGCACAACGCCGCGCCTGCCGGAGATCACTGCGCCAACGCTGGTAATCGGCACACCGGAAGACCCGGGCGCGCCCCGCGAGGTGACAGAGAAGATGGCCAGGCTCATCCCAAACTCCCGCCTGGAATGGCTGACGCCTGCCCACCATCTATCCTCGCTTGAACACCCGGAGCGCTTTAACCGCATGCTCCGGGCATTCTTAGCTGAACAGGCGGCCTAGCCAAGCACGGCCAACAGCACTTCGGCATCCGCATCTGCAGCGACAGAAATCACCGCTTCAGCGGAGACCTGCAGTGCATCCCGCTCTGCCAAAGCCGTGCCGTTGACGGTCACCGCCCCCTTGGCCACGACCAGATAGGCCTCCGTTCCAGGTGCCAGATCATATGTCGCCGCGTCGCCGGCATTTAGCGCAGCAGCGAGCAGTGCCGCATCACTATTAATGGCGATAGCGCCGTCACTGATATGATCATCATAGCCCGATGCCAGCGGAACAAACCCCTGGCCAGCGGCGCGTGGCGGGAACTTGCGCGCTTCCCACCAAGGTGTGCCGCCAGCAGACCGCGGCACAAACCAAATCTGGAACAAGCGGGTTAGCCTGTCCTCCAGATTATACTCGCTGTGGGTGATCCCTTCACCGGCAGACATGACTTGCACATCGCCCGCACCGGTTCGGCCTTCATTACCTAAGCTATCGCGGTGAGTAATAGCCCCTTCCCGGACATAAGTGACGATTTCCATGTCCTTATGCGGATGCGGTTCAAAAACCTTACCAGCGTCAATCTCATCATCATTCCATACCCGTAGCGCACCGACGCCCATACGGGACCGGTCGATATAACGCCCGAAGCTGAAATGGTGCTTCGCCTTCAGCCAACCGAAGTCAGCGCCGCCAAGGCTATCAAACGGAATTTTCTCCAACATCATGGCTTTCCATAGCTTGTTTTGAATTGATATAAACTATGTGGAGCCGCCCACCGGCAGACTCAAGACAGGCATTGCAGCTTTGCGCTGAGCGCATGACCGCTTACTCAGCGAGCATATTTCCAGTGGTTGATGCTGGAATGCCCTTAACGCTGAATGCGCGGCCCTTCCCCCCGTCAATCAGATTGAACAGGAGAACCCGCCGTCCACGCTGATAGTCTCGCCTGTGACGTATGCTGCCATGGGGGACGCTAGGAAGAGCGTCACGCCAGCGATATCAGCCGGTTTGCCCCAGCGTTTCAATGGCGTGCGGCGGAGGATTTCGTCGTTGATGGCTTCGCGATTCTGGGAGACTTCCGTCATCTTGGTTGCGATCCAGCCGGGGGCGATGCAGTTGACGCGAATGCCATCCTCCGCCCATGCCACAGCCAGCGTCTTAGTAAGCTGCATCATCGCCGCCTTGCTGGCGCCGTAAGCTGGGTTGCCGCTGGATGCGAAAAAGCCTGTGAGCGAGGAGATGTTGATGATTGAACCATCAGCCGCACCGAGCCCCGGCCGCAGCAGCGTTGAGAGCGTCATGCCCGCTGTCAGGTTAACGTCCATGACTTTGCGGAACGTCTCTGTATCAAATTCCCGGCGCTTATAGGCAATCATGCCGGCATTATTCACCAGCACATCGACCTGTCCGGCCTGATGTGCCAGTGCCTGAACGGCATCGTCCGATCCCAGATCAACCTCCGCATATTCCATACCGGCCATGTCTGTATCATAGGCGTCCCGGGCTTTGGTTCCGGTGGCGAGCACGTCTGCACCCGCATCCCGGAAGGCGCAGGCGATGCCGTTGCCAATACCATTTGACCCGCCAGTGACAAGGACCCGTTTACCGCTGAAGTCCAACACGTTCTGCATATTGGTTTCCCCCGCCCTATCAGACCATTGCTTCAATGACATACGGCCCATCATGGGCCAGCGCGCGGGCGAATGCGGCCTCAAACGCGTCTGCACCCTCAGCCCGTTCACCGGATACGCCGAAACCTTTGGCCATGGCGACGCAGTCTAGCGGCGGGTCAATGAAGTCCATGGCGATGGGGGCATCATTGTCATGGAACAGCTTCATCCGCTGCTTCAGCACGCTGTAGCCCTGGTTATTGGCGATGATGAATACCGTCTGCTGCTTCAAGTTCGCGGCAGACCAAAGCGCCTGGATTGCGTACATGGAACTGCCGTCGCCGATCAATGCCACGACCTGCCTATCCGGGTGGGCTTCCTGCACCCCAACCGCCGCCGCAATGCCCCAGCCGATACCGCCAGAGGTATTGCCGAAATAGCAGTAGCGATCTGTATAGGGCAGGAAATCTGGCAAGGCACCGGCCGTAGTGATGCCTTCATCCACAACAATCGCGTTTTCGGGCAGTAGCTCAACCATCCGCATGACCAGCCAATCCGGATTCATCGGCATTGCGTCGCGTTTATCCACCGTGGCGGCGACTTTCACGGCTTTGTTGGCCGTCCAGTTCTTGTCTTTAAGCGCCGAAATCTGCTTCGCCGCCTTATCCGCCAGCGCCTTTCCGCCTTTGGATTGCATCAGCGGTGTCAGCACTTCTAGCGTTTCTTTGACGTCTGCCCGGATCGCTAGTTCCGTCGCGTAGTTCTTGCCCATTTCCCAATCACGTTGCCCAATTTGGACAACACGCATGCCCTCCGGCATTGGCTCAGTCTTGCTGTAGACGGACATCTTCAGCACGTCGGCTCCGACGCAGATCATCATGTCGTGGGGTTGAAGCTTCTTGAGGACCACTGGCTGGCTGCGCGTGAGCACGCCCATATAGGCCGGGTGGCTGGTTGGGAAATGCGCGCCATCAATGATCGACTGTTGATACACCGGCGCGCCTAGCGCATCGGCAAAGGCAGCCGCTTCCTCAAACGCATCCGACGCAACGATTTCGTGGCCTGCAACAATCATCGGGTTTTTGGCGGATAGAATAGCGTTGGCCAGCGTATCAAGTGCAGCATCATTCGGGCGGGCTTTAGCCTCAACACGCGTGGCAGCGCCAAGGTCAATCGCCGCAAATTCGTTCAGGATATCGCCTGGCAGGGAGACGAATACAGGCCCTGTCGGCGGCGTTGTTGCGATCTTGGCGGCGCGATGCAGGATGCGCGGCAAATCTTCAATCCGTGTGACCTCCGTCGCCCATTTTACCTGCGATTGGGCGATTGGCACGAGCGGATCATATAACAGTGGCTCTGTCAGCCCGTGGCCAATTTCCTGCTGGCCTGCGGTCACGATCATCGGCGTGCCCGCGATCTTGGAGGTATAGATGGCCCCCATAGCATTGCCGAGGCCTGGTGCCACATGCACGTTGCACGCAACCAACTCACCGGATGCACGGCTGAATCCGTCCGCGATACCGATCACGACGGATTCCTGCATTGCCAGCACGTAGCCCATCTCCGGGTAGTCCGCGAGGGCGTGCATTATCGGCAACTCAGTCGTGCCGGGATTACCGAACATGCGGGTAATGCCCTCATTCAGCAGAGTGTGAATGAAGGCGTTGCGGCCGCTAATCGTGTTGACGGGCGAAGAATCAGACATAAGGACGGTGCGCTCCAGATGGTGGGGTCATTTGACGAATGCTCTCTCGACCGTGAGGATAGCCAACAAAGCAAGACCGCAACAACAGCGTTCAAGGAGAAACCCCATGGACGGCGCACATCCAGCACCTTCAGCACCCGTATCGACACCACAAGTTTGGTATGGCCGCGACATGGCCAAGCAACCCGAAAGCTGGAACCGGCGCTGGAGCGCTGACGAGATCACGGAGATTGAAGCCGCAATTGCTGGAGTCGAAGCCAAAGGCCTCGAGATCCTGGATATCGACGCCGCCGCATTCCCGCTGCCCACAATTGCGCCAGAGATTGAACGCATCCGGCAGACCGTACTGCATGGCCCGGGCATCTTCCTTTTGCGAGGCCTCCCGGTCAGCCAGTGGACAGTCAAGCAGGCCGCGATCGCATTCTGGGGTCTTGGCGCGCATATGGGCGATCCCTGTTCCCAGAACGGCAAAGGCCATGTGCTCGGGCATGTTAAGAACCTGGGCCTCGATTACGCTGCTGCCGCAACACGCGGGTATCAGACCGCCGCTCGCCTGCCTTACCATACGGACTCAAGCGATATCGTTGGCCTGCTCTGCCTGAAAACGGCGCAGTCTGGCGGGCTGTCATCGGTCGTAAGCTCCACCACAATCTATAATGAGGTGCTGAAACGTAGGCCGGACCTGATGCCCGTTCTAATGCAGCCATTCTACCGCACCCGCTGGGGCGAAATCCCCGAAGGTAAAATGCCTTGGGCGGAAGTGCCTGTATTCATGCCCCATGAAGGCCGCGTGATCTCCCATTATGTCCGCAGCGCTATCCGTAAAGGTCAGGACCTCCCCGGCGCACCGCAGTTGACTGAACGTCAAGTCGAAGCGCTGGATCTGGTGGATAGCATCGCCGCTGACCCCGACATTCACTTGGACATGACGTTTGAGCCAGGTGACATCCAACTTGTCTGCAATCACGGCCTCTACCATAGCCGCACGGCTTATGAAGATTGGCCGAACCCTGAAGATCGCCGTCATTTGCTGCGTCTCTGGCTGGCCTGCACTGACGGACCGCCATTGCCGGATTGGATGACAGTCGCCTATGAAGGCCAAACCGCAACCGGACGTCCCAATGGCATCGCCGTGCCGGGCGTCCCCTTTGTTGCTCCCCTAGAGGCAGAATAGACATCCATGACTGACGCTCCCCTGTTTCGGCTGGATGGCCGGGCTGCTCTCGTAACCGGCGCTTCTCGTGGGCTTGGTCGACGCTTCGCTGGCGCGCTTGCCAATGCTGGCGCCAAAGTTGCCCTCTGCGCCCGTGATGAAACGCTGCTGAAGGAAGTCGCGGCTGAAATAACAAATGCTGGCGGCACAGCCCATCCGATCGTCATGGACGTGACGGATCAGGCAAGCGTCATTGCTGGCATTGCAGCCGCGGAAGCAGAACTCGGGCCATTACGCGCTGTGGTCAACAATTCCGGCATCGCCAAAACAGCACGATTGCTGGACGTTGAGCAGGCTATGGAATGGGATCCCGTGATTGATGTCAACTTGACCGGCGCTTGGCTAGTGGCACAAGCGGCAGCCAAAGCAATGGCAGCCCACGGCCAGGGCGGCTCGATCATCAATATCTCGTCGATCCTTGGCCAGCGGACAAATCCAGGCGTGATCGCCTATAACGCGGCGAAAGCGGGGCTGGATATGGTCACGCGGGAAATGGCGGCGGAACTCGCCAAGCTTGGCATTCGGGTGAACGCCCTGTCGCCGGGCTATATTGAAACCGATATGAACCGGGACTACTGGTCCACTCCACCTGGCAAGGCGCTGATGGCACGTGTGCCGATGCGGCGCCTCGGCCAGGAAGAGGACTTGGATGGACCAATCGTCTTCCTGGCGTCAGATGCGTCGGCCTATATCACCGGCCAAGTGCTTGGCCTGGATGGCGGGCACTCAGTCGGTTTTATATAGCCAGGAGCTATTCTGCGGCCTGTTGCATAAGCGTTGCGGCATAGGTTCCGCGACGCTCTAGATTGGCTGCAAACTCCGCCGGGAATACATCCGCGACAGAACCATCAACGGCTGGATGCGACATCAGCGCCTCCGCCCAAGCCTTAACGGCAGGATACGCGTCCAGCAGTTTGGTGCCGAGCAGCTTATCCGCCATCAAGAAGCGCTGGAAGAACGGCGCATAGGCGCAATCGACGAGGCAAAGCTTGTCCCCGCCGAAATACGGCCCTGGCTCCGCATGATGCTCCAACGCATAGGCGATACGCTCCAAGCGCTTGTGCGCCATCTCCATCGCAGCGTCGGATGCTTCCTTAGTCTTGGCGTAGTAAACGCCTGAAAGACCGCTGGAAAAGTCTGGCACAAAATCTGTCCAGGCGCGGTGACGGGCGCGAGTAATTGGGTCCGCCGGATGCATCTTCGGCTCAACGATCTCATCCAGATATTCTGCAATCGCGTTGGATTCGAACAGAATTTCGTCGTCAACCTGAAGCACCGGCACTTTGCCGTGCGGCGAAATTTTCAGGAACCAATCCGGCTTCTCCCGGAGGTTTACATAGGTCGTCTCAAACGTGACCGACTTAGCACGCAGGGCAATCACGGCCCGCTGTACCCAGGGTCAGGTGTAGGAACTGGTCAAATGAATCTTGGCCATTTTCAACTCACTTTTTGGGGTTGTTGGAACGCTCATCCTATCAGTTTAGCCACCGCTTGTCCTCTCGCTGCATCCCGGCCAAGCTTATGGCAGGGATAAAGACAGCAGCAGGACCTTCAGGCCATGTCTATTGAGGAAGAAGAACGGGTCGCCAAAGCCGGAGTGTTCGACGCTGGGCGCAATGCCAAGCGCCCAGAACGCCAGGCGCTGGGCTCCGTTATGGAAGCACCACGCGAAGTCCCGATCTTTGCGACGACGGATGTGTTGGTCGTCGGCGGCGGGCCTGCTGGCACGACAGCGGCCATCGCAGCTGCCCGTGTCGGCGCGGATGTAATTCTGGCAGAGCGCTACAATCACCTCGGCGGATTATCAACCGGCGGTCTCGTCTGCTGGATCGATCGTATGTCGGACTGGGATGGCAAGCACGTCATCAAAGGCCTTGCCGAAGAACTGCTGGACCGCCTACCCGCTGGCGCGCTGAGTGGGCCGGACAGGAGCATCTGGGGCTCACGGGATGAAGCGCTGGTGTCCGAATGGGCACCGCGCGCCTCGGCCCATCACGGCGCGGTTACCTGGGCACCGATGATCGACCCCGAATGGCTAAAGCTGGCCTCCCTTTCCATGGTGCAGGAAGCGGGCGTTGAACTGTTGCTCCACACCTGGGTCGTCGCACCACTGGTTGAGGATGGGGCAGTCACGGGCGCTATTCTGGAATCAAAGCAGGGCCGCATGGCCATCCGCGCCAAAACCGTTGTCGATGCATCTGGCGACGGCGATATGTTCGCGCAGGCTGGTGAGGCCTATCAGGGCGATATCGACAACGACACGTTCCACCATTGCGCCAACACGGCATCATTGCTGGCCGGCGTGGATATGAAGCCATGGCTGGCCTTCCGCAAAGGCGATGAGGCCGGGTTCAAGGAGTTCATGAACGCAGGCCGGAAAGCCGTGAAGCACTTCACCATCCCCTTCCCTGGCTGGCGCGATGACGTAACCATCTTCATGGGGCCGCGCTTTGCGGGCTTTGACGTGCTGAAGATCGATGACCTAACGCAGCTGGAGCTTCTCTCCCGCCAAAGCATCGTGGACCTGCTCACGTTCTACCGCGCCAACGCGCCTGGGTTCGAGAACGCCTGGATCATGCTGACAGCGCCGCAACTGGGTGCCCGCCACAGCCGCCGCATGGTTGGGCTGAGCCAGATGACGGTGAAGGAATCCCGATCCGGTGAAGTGCTGGCGGATGAGATCGGCGTTAGCCCCAGCCTCACGCCCAATCACCCGACTGTCTCTGTGCCTTATGGCGCGCTGCTGCCAGCCAATACGAACAATCTACTGGTGGCCGGACGGCACATTTCCACCGATGCGCCCGTTCATTCCTTCATGCGCGAAATCCCGCAATGCTGGCTGACAGGCCATGCAGCAGGTGTGGCCGCAGCGCTCAGCGTGCAGGGGAACCTGGCACCGAGGGATGTCGCCCCGGCAGATATCCGCGCGCATCTCCAAAAGCAGGGCGCCTACCTGCAAACCCAAACCTGATTGACGAACCGGAGACCCAATATGAGTGAACCGCTTGTTCTGCTGGACTATGACGACCACGGCGAGAATGGCCGCGTCGCCCGCATCACCTTCAACAATCCGGCCAAGCGAAACGCCTTAGGCCTTGGCGGCAAGGAGCTATTCATCGAGCTGATGACCTCCATCAAGCACGATGAAAGCCTGCGCGCGCTCATCATTACGGGCGCTGGCGATCAAAGCTTCGTTGGCGGTACCAACTTGGCGGAGATGAAGGACTTCAATCTGGACCAGGCTGAAGCTTCCTCCACCAAAACACACCGGGTGTGTGACGCCGTGCGCCAGTTCCCGGTTCCGGTAATCGCGCGGATCAATGGCTACTGCTTCGGCTCCGGCTTTGAGATTGCAGCCTGTGCCGATATGCGGGTCGGCGTTCAGGGTGCCAAGTTCGGTATGCCGGAAGTGCGGTTCGGCATTCCATCCGGCATGGAAGCATCCGCCTTGCCGCGCTTGATCGGCTGGGGCAAAGCGACGGAATTGGTGCTGACTGGTGACCATATTGATGCCGATGAGGCCTATCGCATCGGCTTCCTCAACCGCCTTGTTGAGCGGGATGAGATGGACGGTGTTGTCGATCAATGGATCGCCTCACTCATGGCAGGCGGTCCGAATGCGCTGCGCATCCAAAAGCGCCTCATCATGGATTGGGATCGCATGTCCGTGACGGACGGTGCGCGCGCAGGCATCCAGGCCTATGTTGAAAGCTACAAGAGCGGTGAGCCCAACCGCCTGATGACTACATTCCTAAACCGGAAGAAGTAAGATGGACGTCACCTTCACCCTCCTCTCCGACCATACCGGTATCGCGGTGGAGGGCGTTGATCTCTCCAAGCCGGTGCCGGATGCGCTGGTCAAGGAAATGTACCAGGCCTATCTGGATCGATCAGTGCTGGTCGTGCGCGGGCAAAAGCTTGATCCGCATCAGATGTTAGCGGCGGCGAAGCTGTTTGGGGAACCGTTTATTCAGCACAACACACGCTTTCAACTGCCCGAATGCCCGGAGATCCACTACCTCTCCAACCAGGACAAATTCCCCGATGGCCGCCGCTATATCCCTGGCGAAGGCTTCCACACCGACCATTCCAACGATGCAACGCCTCCAAAGGCGACGCTGCTCCATGCCGTAACCCTGCCCAGCAGCGGCGGCGATACCCAGTTTATCAATATGGGCCTCGCCTATGAAACCTTGGACGACGCCACCCGCGCGCAGATCGAAGGTGTCCAGGCAGAGCACGTCTACCAAGCCAGCCACAGCGAGCGGAAACTTGTGGGCCTGACAGCACAACGCAAGCAGCAAGTACAGCAATCCGTCATCCACCCGCTTGTCCGCACCCACGGCGAGACGGGCCGCAAAGCCCTCTACATCAACCCCATCCGCATTGAACGCCTGCTCGACATGCCAGACACAGAGGCCCTCCCCCTCCTAAAACGCCTCCTCGCCCATGCCACCCAAAGCACCCACGAATACCGCCACCAATGGCACCCCGGCGACTTCGTGATGTGGGACAATCGGAACCTGCTGCACAAAGCGAACGGCGACTACGACATGACTGAGACCCGTTATTTGTATCGGTTGATGCTGCAAGGGGAGCGGCCTGAGTAAGCGGCATCATCAAAGATTATTGCTCAGGGCACTCGGTGACGGTATTGTCCACCAACTGCAAGTCTCTTCAGTCGGCGCAGAAGTCAGCCTGGCACCTGCCGCGCCATCCCCTTCTTCCTCAGCCCACTGCTTAGGTACGCGGATGAAATTTTGAGGAAACCATGATGTTATTGTTGGCGGACCAGATTTTAGGGGCTGGCCTAGATAGCTGAGAAAGGCTATGCAGGTCATATGGTTAGCATGCGTCGGCGGAGTAGGCTTCCGCGAAGTATTCAGATTGAGCTGATCAAGTATTTCGTTGCAGGTTCGACGGCGCGCTCAGCCGC